>JAPKEK010000014.1 GCA_028822125.1 Pseudomonadales bacterium
TGTGTGACCTTTGATCGTAACAGCGAACCCGGCATGAAGCAAATACACAAAGTGGCTTGCGCGTGATGGGATTCACGGGAGTCCGCTTTCTACACAGTAACTCTTTGATTGTCAGATTGCCTCACTGACATCTGTGATGGACTGATGCTCCCCCCGCGGCTGTCTCCATGGGGCCAGTGTGGGGTGGTGCAGGCGGTGGATCTCTGGGTGCCTCAGGTAAAAGAGCTGCTATCCCATTTTAGTTTTCTTCCTGCGTGGCGATTTGATGATGTGATGATCAGCTACGCACCGGTTGGAGGCAGTGCCGGACCGCATTATGATGAATACGATGTTTTCCTTATACAGGTTGAAGGTAGTAAGCGCTGGCTGCTAGGGCAAATCGAAGACGAAAACCCACCTTTACTGGATAATTCGGATTTACGGATTGTGAAGGATTTTCAGCAGACGCAAGAATGGCTGCTGGCGCCCGGAGACATGCTTTACCTGCCCCCCAGGCTGAGTCACTGGGGCATAGCCGAAACCGAGGGTATGACTTTTTCTGTTGGCTTCCGATCACCGAGTTTGGCTGAACTTCTGGCGGACCTGGCAGTCGAGTTATCGACAGGAAATAATGATATTTATTACAGAGATCCACAGCTCAGCGTGGATATGGCCAGTGAACGAATCCATCCGGCTTTTATTCAACAGGTACAGGCATTACTGGGACAGCTTCTGAGCGATGATGGCCTGATGGAGGACTGGTTTGCCCGGTTTATGACTGCGCCGAAATACCCAGGTTTGGAAAAACTGACCAAAGAGTTGCGCAAGGCCCGGATTGATGATCGTGTCTACCATAACGGCGATGTTGTTAATTAGCGCTGCTCACCTTGATAATAGAACCGTGCGGGTGATCCACCTGGCCTAGTGTATAGACTGACTTTAGAGCCGGTTTCAGGCCACTTTTGATGCCAGGCTGATCACCCTAAGATGGTCGAGATGACACGATACGAATAGGTTGGGCCAGAAAGGCGGGTTGAACCGTTGCCTGGGTTATCGTAACCACAGGCAGCAGAAACTGATTACGGCAACACCTATCAGATTGAGGATAAAGCCTTCTTTAGCCATGATCTTGGTTGTGAAAAACCCGGTACTGAACATAATGGTGTTGGGTGCTGTCGCCACGGGCAGCATGAAAGCACAGCTTGCGCTCATAGCAGCAGGAACCATAAGTAGTGCCGGATCTAAGTTTGCGCCTAATGCTGCTGCTGCCAGAATGGGTAACATGAGCGTTGTTGTTGCAGTATTGCTGGTCATTTCTGTCATGAAAGTAATGGTAAAGCAGATCAGGCATACGACTAAGATAATGTTCATTGACGCTATAGCAGAAAGCCATTCACCCAGCATGCTTGAGAGTCCAGACTCTACAAAAGCGGTGGCGATGGCGATGCCTCCGCCAAATAGAATCAACATTCCCCAGGGGATTTTGTTTGCCGTTTCCCAGTCCAGAAGTCTCGAGCCCCTGCCATCGGGGACGAGGAACATACAAACTACGGCGAGCATGGCTACGCTGGCGTCGTTAGCACTGGACACACCAAACCAGTCACTCCAGCCGCCAAAGGGTTGGCTTCGGGTAATCCATGCCAGCGCTGTCAGCGAAAAAATCAGTAGGACGCGTTTCTCGGAAGTAGTCCAGTCGCCCACTTCGGGGAGATCAAAATTGCCTTTATAGTGGAGGTTTCTGGTTATCCAGGCGGCTGTCAGTGGCAGCATCAGCAAAACCACAGGGATACCCCAGGACATCCAGGTCAAAAAGCCGATTTCGCTTCCCATGTTAATTGCATAAACTTCCCTGAACACCAGATTAGGGGGTGTTCCAATGGGCGTGCCGATACCGCCGATACTGGCGGCATAGGCAATACCCAGAAGTAAGGGCACTGCCATGGCTTTATCATTGGACTTCTCCAGGACAGCCAGTGCTACCGGTAGCAGCATCAACGTTGTGGCAGTGTTAGAAATCCACATGGATAGGAACGCCGATGCTGCCATAAAACCAAATACCAGGCGTTTACTGCTCTGTGATCCGAAAGCATTTACCATGGTCAGCGCGATACGCCGGTGCGCGCCGCTTTTGGCCATTGCCGTAGACAGGATAAACCCACCCATGAGTAGCAGAACCAGCGGGCTACCGTAGGCGGCGCCAACCTGAGAAGGAGATAAAATACCAAAAAAGGGTAGCAGTGCCAGGGGAATCAATGATGTGATGGGGATAGGGATTGGTTCGAAGATCCACCAGATCGCGGTCCACATGGAAATCGCCGCGGTCAACCTTATTACCGTGGGTATATCCCAGATTCCCAATGTGGTGTATAACAGCAGGGCCAGCAGTGGCCCTAAAAGGCTGAACAGGATTTTGGAGGATACTGTAAATGAGGTTTTTGGAGATTCTTCGAATGTCATATGGGGTTTCGTTGTGGAATCGGTTATGGAACAATTCTGCATTGTTATGCTAGTGAGAATACCATGAAAGATACCCTTTTTTGGTATGATTTAGAGACAACCGGCCTTGATTCGATCCTCGATCGTGCGATACAGTTTGCTGGCATCAGAACTGACCTGAATTTAGATATCGTCGCGGCGCCAGTTAATATTCTGTCGTCGTTGTCTGATGATATTTTGGTAGACCCTGAGGCGATTTTAACCACGGGTATTGATGTCGAAACCTTACAGCGCGACGGCCTGATTGAATTCGATTTTTTAAGTCGAATTATGACCGAGTTCATGGAACCGCAGACTTGCGTGGCTGGTTATAACAACCTCAGTTTTGATGATGAATTTATTCGTCAGGCGCTATACCGCAATTTATTTGATCCGTATGCCAGGGAATGGCAGGGTGGGAATTCTCGCTGGGATGTCATGAACCTGATGAGAATGGCTCATGCCTTGCGTCCGCCGGGCTTTTCCTGGCCGAAAAAGGCCGATGGTACAACCAGTTTCAGGCTTGAGCACCTGGCGGCTGCTAATGAGGTTGGTCACGAACATGCTCATGATGCCTTATCGGATATATATGCTACAGTGGGGGTCGCTAAGAAGCTTCGCCAGGTTCAGCCAAAGCTATTCGAATTCTTTTTCAATCTGCGTGGCAAATCTTTTGTTCTGAACCAGTTATATCCCCTGAAAAAGCAGATGATAATTCATGTGGCGGCGCACTATCCTGCTTCCCGGGCGCACATTGGCGTGTTATTACCAATGGCAGCACATCCGGTTAACCGTAACAGTATCATTTGTGCCGATTTACTGGTTCAGCCCGAGTTTCTACTGGGACTCACCTCGGCACAGATTCAGCAGAGACTGTTGGGTGGCAAGGACGATCAAAGCAGGGGCAACAGACCGGGTCTGCAATCCCTGCAGATAAATCGGTGTCCGGCGATAGCCCCCATGGCAACACTTTCAGCTGCGCGAGCGGATTCTTTGGGAATTGATTTAGCGTTATGTGCCGAGCGTCAAAAGCTGTTACAAAATGCGGCGGGTCTGGTCGAAACAGTAACGGAGGTGTTCGCCGGCCAGTCCAGAGAGAGTGAGGTGGACCCTGACTTCATGCTCTATGGAGGCGAATTTTTTTCGAATCAGGATGCCAGTCGAATGGCTGAGGCTCGTAGTCTTGGACCCAATTGTACGCAAATATCAGGTCGTTTTGATGACGGCAGACTGGATGAATTGCTTTTTCGGTTTAAAGCTCGAAACTTCTGCAGTGAACTCGATAACGATGAGAAACTGCGGTGGCACAGTTTTAAGCAGGACCGATGGCGACAGCAGAATCGAATTGGAGACTACTACCAGCGTACCCAGCACTGCCTTGCCGAAAACAAGGCCAGTAATGCCCTTGAAAGTCTGATTCGCCGTTTGTTATGGCAGGCTCAGCAGATCGATCTCGATCTGCCCCTAGCCGTTGAACAGAACGAGGCTGATTGAAAATGGGCGCCAGTTTCTTTACTGACAGGCTCAGGGTTCCGAGATGCTACTGATTGAAATCGGTTTTAAATCACGGGTAAAGGCATTCAGGGCCTGCTGTAACAGATAGGCATCTCTTACACCTGCCAGTTCACGAATGGAGTGCATGGCAAAGGTAGGCACACCCAGATCGATGGTTTTAATGCCGATTGTTTTAGCGGTAATAGGGCCAATGGTACTGCCACAGGCCAGATCGGTTCGGGTAACAAATTTCTGACTGGGGATGTCTGATTTACGGCACAGGTTAAGGAAATAAGCCATGGTCTCGCTCGATGTGGCATAGCGCTGGTTAGCGTTTATTTTTATAACAGGGCCCCTGTTAAGTATGGGACCATGCTGGTTGTCGTGTTTCTCTGAAAAATTAGGGTGAATGCCGTGGGCATTGTCTGTTGAAATCAGCATCGATTTAGCAAGCGCTCTTAACCTTTTTTCAGCATTGGGCATGATTCTCTGGAGAATATCTTTGAGAAAACTGCCTTCGGCACCTGCCGCTGAGGCACTGCCCACTTCCTCGTGATCATTGCATACGATCAGGCTGGTAATGCTCGAATCAGCCTGTTGCAATGCTTCACAGGCAATATAACAGGACAGGAGATTGTCGAGCCTTGCACTGGCTATGAAGTCCTGATCATGGCCGACGATGGCAGGCGCCTGGGTGTCATAGAGGCTCAGATCCCAGGATAAAATGTGAAGGAGTTCAACGCTCGGGTATTGGCAACGGATCTGTGCCTCCAGCAATGAACTAAACTGACCGTCTGACTGGTTAATAATAGGTGGGATATCTGTTTGCGCATTGACCTTGCGTTTGTTGTTAGCTTCTCTGTCCAGATGGATGGCCAGGCTGGGGATGGTTGCGATGGGCCTCTCAAAATCGATCAGGCAATTAATGATAGCCCCCGCTTTGTTTTCAATTGTGACCCTTCCCGCAACGCTGAGGTCTCTGTCAAACCAGGGATTCAGTAATGCCCCACCGTAGACCTCTACACCAATCTGGTGGTAGCTGTGGTCGGATATGTCAGGTGTTGGTTTTACTTTCAGGCAGGGGCTGTCGGTATGGGCTCCTATCATTCGAAGGCCGGTCTGGTCGGGCGCCTGTTCTCCTATGGAGAAGCCAATAATAGATGATTGATTGCGGGTAACAAAGTATCCACCGGGCTCCAGGTGCCAGTTATCTTCTTCTTTGAGTTGCCTGAAACCTTGCTCCCTGAGCCGATTGGAAATCTGCTTGGTGGCGTGAAAAGGTGTCGGTGAATCCTTGAGGAATTGTAGAAGCCCCTGATTGAATTGTGTCTGTTCCATAGCTGTAATGTATATCATTCTGTGAGCAGAGGATTGTAACAGTGAAAACAGGATTACGGCATTGCTTGATATAATTTGCAATTATTGTGTAAGTCAGCATAAAATTAATGAGCGCCGATTTGACTATCAGCTTGCGGGCGCTTTAAGAAATTCCGCTAAAGTGTTCTGACCCGCTTTAATGGCGGGTTTTTTTTTTGCTTGGAGAAAGGCCATGGGGTTTTCGTCTAAAATACTACATGCGGATAGGCGATTCGAAATTGAGCATGGTTCGGTTCATAAGCCGATTCACACATCGGTGGCTTATACCTATAATGATTCTAGAGAATTGGCCCGAGTGTTTCAGGGAAAGCAGGCGGGTTATAGCTACGGTAGGCAAGTCAACCCGACTGTTGATGCTCTGCAGAAAAAAATATCATTGATGGAAGGTGGCCTGGCATCCATTGGCTTTGCAACCGGTATGAGTGCGATAGGGACCACTATATTCTCGTTGCTGCGAGCAGGCGATCATATTGTTACTTCACAGTTTCTTTTTGGTAATACCAACAGCCTGTTTCAATCGTTTGCTGCTCACGGCATCAAAGTCTCTTTTGTAGATGCGACAGACGTTACCAATGTTGAGGCTGCATTAACAGCTGAGACAAAACTTGTATTTACTGAAACGATCGCAAATCCACGAACACAGATCTCCGATCTGTATCGCATCGGTGAGCTGTGTCGGCAAAGGCAACTGCTTTATGTTGTTGATAATACGCTGACATCGCCCTATCTTTTTAAGGCTAAACTCGCTGGCGCTAGCCTGGTCATTAATTCGCTGACTAAATATATTGGTGGCCATGCAAATGCACTGGGTGGATCTGTTACTGAAACAGGTCTGTTTGAGTGGCAAACATTCGAAAATATTTATGATAACTATCGGGTCGGCGAACCTGGATTGTGGGGTTTAAATCAGATTAAGAAAAAAGGTCTCAGGGACTTCGGCGCCACGCTAAGTGCGGAGGCTGCCCATCACCTTTCCATAGGTTCTGATACTTTGGCATTAAGAATGGACCGGGCCTGTGATAATGCTGGCAAATTGGCGGTTTTCCTTGAAGACCATCCAAGAGTAAAGAAGGTTCATTATCCGGGCTTAACTGACCATCCTGATTACTTAAGAAGTAGAGCGTGGTTTCGTTATCCAGGCGCAATATTGAGCATTGAATTAGAAGATGATTTGGATTGTTTTGACTTCTTAAATTCACTTGATTTAGTGATTTGTTCAAGTAATCTAGGTGATACTCGAACGCTTGCAATTCCTGTAGCGCATTCGATATTTTATGAAGCTGGTGCAGACAAAAGGGCTGCTATGGGTATCGCTGATTCTTTGGTTCGTTTTTCCGTTGGAATTGAAGAAAGTGAAGATCTGCTCATGGATTTTGAGCAGGCTCTAGCCTAGTGGCAGTTAGAATGATTCGCTGGCAATTTTTGGTTTTTTAATGGATGGGAGTATGGCTGAGGTGACAGAAGCAGTGATGAAGACGGATTTACCGTTTGCTAACAAACGGCAAGGTAAAGTTCGTGATTTGTATGATATTACGTTACCCGACGGCGACGATGGTTTGCTGATTATTGCCACCGATAGGGTTAGTGTTTTTGATGTTGTTCTGGCCAATGGTATTCCAGGCAAGGGAGTCATGCTGACTAAAATTTCCGAGTTCTGGTTTAATTTTTTTGAGGGGCGTTATCGACATCACCTGATTAGCACGGATGTCTCAGAAATACCTGGCTTGACAGAACCTCAGCGACAGATGCTGGATGGCAGAGTTATGATATGTCGAAAGAGCAAGGTCGTCCCGGTAGAGTGTATTGTCAGAGGGTTTCTCACCGGTAGCGGCTACAAGGACTATCTGGTCTCAGGTAAGGTGTGTGGGATTAGCTTGCCCGCTGGAATGGTAAATAGTGATCGAATAGAAGATCCTATATTTACGCCGTCCACTAAAGCGGATGAAGGCCATGATGAAAATATCAGCTATGAGGAAAGTTGTCAGATTGCAGGTGAGGATCTTATGTCAAGGATTCGTGATATCGCCATGTCCATCTACATTGAAGGTAGAGAATATGCTGCGAGCAGAGGGATTATTATAGCGGACACCAAATTTGAGTTTGGATTAGAGGGCGATAGTTTAGAGCCTGTCCTTATTGATGAGGTATTGACACCGGATAGTTCCAGATTCTGGCCAGCTGATGAGTGGCAGCCAGGTCAGGAACAGAATAGTTATGATAAACAATATGTTCGTAATTATACTGAAACTCTGGTCGAACAGGGATTATGGAATAAACAGTATCCAGGACCGGCTCTACCTCAAGAAGTTGTCGACAATACTTTATTGCGCTATCAACAGGCTTACAGATTGTTGATAGGTTAGTCAGCGTAACAGACGCCAGTTCCACCTAAACCACAGTAACCATTGGGTACTTTGGCTAGATACTGCTGATGATAGTGCTCAGCATAGTAAAAGCCGCCGTTAGTACCGATGTCGGTGGTAATCTCTGGGTAACCCTGTGCCAGCAGGCTGGCCTGAAACCGGCGTTGGCTATTTAATGCTGACTGGCAATGGCGTTCATTGGTTGTGTAAATGGCCGAGCGGTACTGGGTGCCGATATCGTTTCCCTGGCGCATACCCTGGGTTGGGTCATGACCCTCCCAGAAAAGCTCGAGCAAGCCCTCAAAAGTGACTTTTTGAGGATCCCATACCACTAGAACAACTTCTGTGTGACCGGTCATGCCTGAGCAAACTTCTTCATAAGAGGGATTAGGTGTTAGGCCACCAGCATAACCGACCGCGGTAGTATAGACCCCCTCACGCTGCCAGAATATTTTCTCTGCGCCCCAGAAACAGCCCATAGCAAAAAAGGCTGTTTGAAAGTTCTCAGGAAATGGCGCTAGCAGTGAGTTGCCATTAATGAAGTGAAATTCAGGAACATCCACGGCAGAATCTCTACCGGGTAAAGCGGATTGCCTGGTAGGCAGCTCTAAAGATCGTGTGAAAAACCCCATAGCTTCATCCTTTTTTATTAAGTATAGCGTGCTTGTTACATTCTGCTAAGCGCGTTTAAGGTAACATCATAATCATTAATCTTCTGAGATAGCTATATGTTTGGATTCGATGAACTGGTAGATAGACAGGGAACCGGCAGCAAGAAATGGGATAAATACCGGGGTCAACCAGTGATTCCGATGTGGGTTGCTGATATGGACTTCAGATCGCCGGAACCTGTGATGGAGGCTATACACAGGCGAGTTGAGCACGGTGTATTTGGTTATAACGAGATCCCGAAGCGATTGTTAGAAGTCGTCGTAACAAGGCTAAAGCATCGTTATAACTGGGCTATCCAGGAGAGCGATGTCATCTTCTCCCCTGGTCTGGTACCCGCTTTGAACCAGGTATGTCGAGGCCTAGTAAGCGAGAACGGGGCTGTGATTACGGCGATTCCTGTTTACCGACCGTTTCTAGATGCACCTGGTAATATGGGCAAGGAGCTCATTACGCTTGAAATGAAAGAAGATGAAAACTGGCAATTTCCTGTCGAAGAGTTTGCCCGCCAGGCAGAGATTCGACCTGATATTGACTTGCTGCTGCTGTGTCATCCACTCAATCCGTTGGGGCGGATGTTGAGTGTGGCCGAAATGCAGGACATCGTGGCTATTTGCAATCGCTTCGATATTAAAATCTGTTCGGATGAAATCCACTGTGAATTAGTACTGGATGGTCGCCAACATATTCCGATTGCATCACTTAGCCCGCAGGCTGCTGAAATGACCATTACGCTTATGGCTGCTTCCAAGACGTTTAACCTGGCAGGGCTAGGATGTGCCATGGCTATCGCTGCAAACACGCGACTCAGAGATCAATACCAAAAAGGCGGCGAGGGTATTATGGCCAATGTAAATACCTTCGGCTTTGTAGCGACCGAAGCCGCCTGGACTGATTGTTCAGATTGGCATGAGGCACTGCTTGATTATCTTGCTGCTAATAGAGATTATGTTTATGAGAGATGCCAGATGATTACGGGTATCAGTGTTAACCGGGTTGAGGCAACTTATCTAGCCTGGCTGAATGTTCAGGAGCTGGGTTTGCCTGACCCGCTCAGTCACTTCGAACAGGCAGGTGTAGGTTTGTCATCTGGGGCTGATTTCATGGGGCCAGGTTATATGAGGCTTAACTTTGGATGTCCCAGGCCTTTGTTGGAAGAAGGTCTCAACCGGTTAGAAAAAGCCTGTAACTGATGATCGATTAGGCCAGTTGACGTCGCAATAATTCACGTTACAAGTGGTGTTGCTATTGATAACCTTGACAAGTACCACGGTGATTGATGCAATTGCCAGTGATTTGGTTTGTCTTTAAAAACAGCATGCCATTGCTTTACAGGGAAATGCTTTACAGGGAATTGACGGACTGGGAATTGAAGAACTGAGAGGTAATGTTTTTTACCAATCAAAATAAAGGAGAATGGAGGTGGGAGAATTTTGCAGCGTTCAAAAAGAGGGTCGTCTGACTATCGTTACAATTCAGAGAGCTGAAGTAATGAATGCTTTACATCCGCCTGGTAATTTTGAGTTGGCAGAAGCATTTGACGAGTTTACTGATGACCCGGAACAATGGGTGGCCATTATTACCGGTGAGGGAGGAAGAGCCTTCAGTGCAGGTAATGACCTTAAATACCAGGCTAGTGGTGGTAAAATGGGTGGTCCCAGCACTGGCTTTGCTGGGCTGACTTCGAGGTTTGATAATGCAAAGCCAGTCATTGCTGCCGTTAATGGTATAGCCATGGGGGGAGGCTTTGAAATTGCCTTGGCCTGTGATTTGATTATCGCGTCAGCCAATGCTGTATTTGCACTGCCTGAACCAAGAGTCGGTCTTGCAGCTCTGGCTGGAGGTGTCCATCGCCTGCCGCGAGAAATAGGGATGAAACAGGCCATGGGCATGCTGCTGACCGGTCGCCGCGTCAGTGCTGAAGAAGGTCGATCCCTGGGATTTGTGAACGAAGTGGTACCAGAAGGCGAGTCTTTGGCTGCAGCTAAACGGTGGGCCGCGATGATTCTGGAGTGTGCACCTTTATCGGTGCGTGGAAGTAAGCAGGCTGCTATGCAGGGGATGTCTGCCGGGTCCCTTGAGGCTGCCATCAAGGGCAAATATGACCAGATAAGAGCCATGGCGAAAAGTGAAGATTTTGTTGAAGGGCCAAAAGCGTTTTCTGAAAAGAGAGCGCCCGATTGGAAAGGTTGTTGAAGCGAACATGTTGAAAGGAAAAGAATGTTGAATCTGTTAAAAATATTAGGTGTATTGTCATTTACCTGTATGCCCTTGATTGGGTTTGCCAGTACCGGTGAGAAGATTGAAAATCTGGGCTTAACGTTATCGCCCTTGGGCTTGCTGGCGTTGGTTTTCTTTGTCCTTGCTTATGCCCTGGTGATGGCTGAAGAGTTCATCCATCTGAGAAAATCAAAACCGGTTATTCTGGCCGCAGGCATGATTTGGGCGATTGTGGCTATATTGACCATAAATTCAGGTCGGGACCCCCACGACTTAAGAGCAGTACTGGAACATAATCTGCAGGAGTATGCCGCATTAATGTTGTTCCTGCTGGTGGCGATGACTTATATCAACGCAATGACCGAACGAAATGTGTTTGAAGTACTCCGGGCCTGGTTGATTAATCGTTCATTTGGCTATCGAAAGTTGTTCTGGATTACCGGTACCATTGCGTTTTTCCTTTCTCCAGTTGCCGACAATCTGACTACCGCATTACTGATGGGGGCGGTCTGTCTGGCAGTTGGCTCATCCAATCCCAAATTTATCAGTTTAGCGTGTATTAACGTGGTTGTTGCCGCAAATGCTGGTGGTGCATTTTCACCGTTTGGGGATATAACGACCTTAATGGTCTGGCAAAGTGGCAGAGCAGATTTCTTTGATTTTCTGCAATTATTTTTGCCCTCAGTCGTAAATTATTTGGTACCGGCAATCATAATGAGTTTTGCTGTCCCTAATTTGGCACCCTCTGCAGAATCAGCGACAGTTGAATTAAAGCGTGGTGCTTTGATAATTTGTGGTTTGTTTGGTTGTACTATTGTAACCGCTGTTTGTTTTGAGCAGTTCCTGCATCTGCCACCCTACATGGGGATGATGACGGGGCTTTCCTATCTGTTCTTTTATGGTTATTACGTAAAGATTACTTCAACTCCAGCGGAAGCCGAGTTTGGACAGTTTAATATTTTCAATAAAGTTGCCAAGGCAGAGTGGGATACTTTGTTTTTCTTCTTTGGCGTCATATTTTGTGTTGGCGGGTTAGGGTTTATTGGCTACCTGGAAATCATGTCTTCCTATTTTTACGATGGCTGGGGCGCAACCAATGCCAATATAGCGATGGGTATTATCTCTGCTGTAGTGGATAATATTCCAGTCATGTTTGCTGTTCTGACCATGGATCCAGGCATGGATTTATATCAATGGCTGCTTATTACACTGACAACAGGCGTGGGCGGTAGCATACTGTCCATAGGTTCTGCAGCGGGTGTAGCTCTGATGGGGCAAGCAAGGGGTGTCTATACGTTCTTTAGCCATATTCGTTGGAGTTGGGCCATTATGTTGGGCTATTTTGCAGCGATTTATACCCATTATCTGATCAATGGGGCTGGTTAGGACCTCGATATAGGTACTAGGAACTGTATTATGAAAGAGAAACTTAACTTTGCTGTGCTTACTGTCTCGGATACCCGAACGCTTGAAACTGACACATCAGGCCAGTTCCTATGCGAATCGCTGCAGCAGGGCGGTCATTTCCTGGCCGACCGGGCAATTGAAATAGATGATATTTATCGCCTGAGAGCTAAAGTCTGTGCATGGATCGCTGATCCTGAAGTACAGATAATTCTCTTGACCGGTGGTACTGGATTTACAACCAGAGATTCCACGCCGGAGGCTATAAAACCGTTGCTGGATACGGAGATTACTGGCTTTGGCGAAATATTCAGGCAGTTATCTTTTCAGGAAATCGGCAGTTCAACCATTCAGTCCAGAGCGTTGGCGGGGTTGTCAAACAACACCCTGATTTTTTGCATACCGGGCTCGACCGGTGCCTGTCGAACAGCCTGGAATGGTTTGTTGAAACAGCAGTTGGACAGTGAACACAAACCTTGTAACTTTGCCGAGTTGTTGCAGCGAGGGCAGCACTAACACTAAACACCACCAGAAACCAGGGACTAAAATGGCGCTTTTTCCTGTTGATGACGCACTAAAATACCTTTTAGGGCAGGTCTTCCCGTCACAAGAGAAGCTCAAAGTTGGGCTGAAAGCTGCCTTTGGAGGTACCCTGGCTCGAGATGTTTTCTCTGCCATTAATGTCCCGCCCATGGCCAATAGTGCAATGGATGGATATGCTCTTCGTTTTCGGGACCTTGTTGAAGGGTCTTGCCTGCCATTGAGTGACTTTATCCCTGCCGGTTCGGTTGGCAAACCCCTGGCAGCAGCCTCTGCAGCAAGGATTTTCACCGGTGCAGCTATACCTGTTGGGGCTGATACCGTTGTTATGCAGGAACATGTGGTTGAACACCAGGGAGAGATAACCATTCAGAAGTTACCGGGTTTCGGCGAAAATATTCGCCCTGCTGGACAAGATATAAGCGCAGGGCAGAGAGTCTTTAAAGCAGGCAGGCGACTCAGTCCTCAGGACGTTAGTCTCCTGGCAAGTATTGGTATGGCACAAGTCGAGATTGCCAAACCGCTAACGGTGGCTCTACTGAGCACCGGTGATGAATTAATTGACCCGCCGTTACCGCTGCAACCCGGGCAGATTTACAATTCAAATCGGTATGCCATGGCTGGCATGCTTGAACAGATGGGGATGACGGTGATTGATTTTGGTGTGGTTGCTGATACCGCGACTGCAACGGAAGCGGCACTCG
>JAPKEK010000515.1 GCA_028822125.1 Pseudomonadales bacterium
GAGAGGTGATAAAAAGTCACAGATTGATGCGGAGAAAGGCAATAAGTACATTGTTGCTGGTATTGATTATGTGGGCGGGCTTGAGTTTGATGCGGCTGTTATCATTGGGGCTGATAAGGGGCATATGCCGGCTACAGAGGAGAATGGTGTCGATTCGAAACATTTCCTGAATCATGCTTCATATAACAGAATGTATGTTGCTGTAACTCGTGCAAAATACGGTGTTTCTGTACTCTATAGCTCTGCAAGAGGGGTTAGCCCTATCTTGGAATTTCCGATTAGCGAGGGAGTTTTAGATTTGGTTGACGGCTCTTGATAAAAAGGAACAACAGAGGAGCAGCAGGGCAGCTACAACTTGGCAGTGTGCGCGCAGGGGAATACGAGGGTCAGGTCTCAATAGAAACAACAGGACACCCATCCATTCAGCCATTGGCAGCCTTGATTCTCAATGAATGGGTGTCCGGTAGGTTTTGCGGTAGGTTTTCGTCGATGTGGCGTGTTGTCACTTGGGCGAAACCCGCCAGCGATGTTCGGCCTTGGCCACCGTATCGCCCTGTTCATCGAAGATACGGGTTTCTCCCCGAACCTCGTGGCTGCGTGACCAGTCCAGCTCCCCGAGGATCGTTTCTGCAATCAACAGGCCGCGTGCCTTCTTTTGGTATTCGATATCCATGCCGGTAACGATCCAGCGCCCGTTATCGGGGGTGATGCTCATCAGGGCGAGATTGCCTGTTGTCTCGGCAAGGGTAAACAGGGCGCCGGCATGAATGGAGGAGAGGTGGTTACGCACGGCGCGTCGGTCTCGCATTCGCCCACGAGTATGGCCGGGCTCCAGAATCTCCAACTCCGGTTTGATGCTGGCAGAGAACGGTACCATCCAGCGCATGGCCAGCTGAATGAACTGCTTTCCGAATGGCCATTGTTCGGCTTTTTGCATGGTGCTTACCATGTTCGACATCGTATAACCCCTTGGTATGTTTAAGGCCGGGGACTCCCTCGGCATTCATTGGTTCGTACTCTGACGGACACCCAGCATCGCAAGGCTACTAATAGCTGTGGCTGGCGAAGACGGGTTCCTTGTTGGCCATCCAGGCCAGTTGTTCTTCCCAGAAAGGGCGACCAGCACTCTCCCGAAAGAACCCCATATGACCGATAACCGGCTTGCCCGCTGGCTTGCGCCGCACTTCGATGTGCAGGCTTGGATAGCTGTCATATAGCTTCTGTGTCGCCGCTTGTGGAGCAATGTGATCATCCGCAAATTCAAACGCCAGGGCGGGAAGGCAAAGCTCGCTGTAAGCCTGCTTGGCGTTGAGATGAAAGCGTGGGGATAACAGATACTCTTTTTGCGAGGCCCACTCGGCCCAGTCTCTAAGCAACCGGCTAGGCATATCGGCATTGGAAAGCCCCAGTGCGCGAGCAGGGAAGGGGTCGCGCAGGCGGCCAATGATCGGCACAAGACAGTAATAAAAACTCAATAGCTTGAGACGATACGCGAGAGGCCCGCGGCTCCAGTAAGGGAACGATGCGCCGACAAAGATCACTGCGCTCAACTGAGCTGCGCGCTTTGCCAGGCCTACCAGTTGCCCGCCAATACTGTGGCCGACCAGATAGACCGGGCTGCTGCCCGCGATCTTCGTTGCCTTGCCGATCATGGTGTCGAGATCCTGGCTGCCCCAATGTGCCAGGCGGATCAAGCCCGGATCAGCCTGCTGGCCGGACAGGCCGATACCTCGATAGTGGAAACTGAGGACAGTGAACCCCTTCGTGGCCATGAAGCTGGCATACGCGCGATAAAACCTGGCAGGCACACCGAGTGCGCTGGCAATCAGGATGACGCCTTGGTATGGCGCTGTCCGGCCTGCGCTGCGTTCGAAATATTCCAGCGCGGTACCGTCGGCGCAATGTTCCCACCGGGAGCTAACGGACACGATTACCCCCTCCTGTAAGCCGTTTTGTCAGCGCCTGTATGGGCGTAATGACACGGGGAGGGCGCAGGTGCAGTTCGCCATCACAGTTTGGGCAGATGTGATCCATCTCAGCGCCACACCCCGCGCAGAAACTGCATTCGAACGAGCAAATCAGAGCCTCTCCGTCCAAAGGCAGCGGTGCGGCACAGCGCTCACATTTTTTCTTCATCTTCAGCATGGTTGGGCCTCGTTGGGCATTCGAATGAGAGTTACATACCGACGGTATGTATGACATACTCTTGGTATGTCAGTCAAATCACCCTCACCAAAATTCGCGGAAGAAACACGCGATACCCTCATTCAAGAGGCACTGGAACTGTTTGCCAGGCACGGCTATGCAGGAACGTCCATTGATCGTATTGCTGAAAAAGTGAACATGACGAAGGGCGCTGTTTACTACTATTTCAGCAGTAAGAAAGAGGTGTTAATCGCCTGTTATCAGCGACAGGCGCAGTGGGTTGCCGAGGCGGTGGGGGCAGTGCCTGAAACCGATAATCCCTGGGATGACACCCTGCGGCTTTGCGACACCTTCCTGGACTTTGTGGTGAGCAATGGACGCCACACCATGCCGCTTCAGGAGGTGATCACCTTTCTCGGCTGGGAGACATGGCGTGACATTGATAGCAGCTACACCATGGGCACGCTGGCTCGCACCATTTCACGCCTACAGGACGGCGGGTGGCTCAAACCCTATCCCCGCAATCTGCTTAACAGCATGATTTATGGCGTCCTGGTTGAGGCCGCCATCAATCTGGCGTCCTCGCCGGATGACTATACCTTGCAAGATATGAAGACATT
>JAPKEK010000516.1 GCA_028822125.1 Pseudomonadales bacterium
CCGCAATACTATTGACGTTACCAACTTGCATTATTAACCATCAATATTAGTAGCCTATGAAATTCAAAATTAGTAGAGAAAATTTGCTTAAGCCCCTTCAGCAAGTTGCAGGTGTGGTAGAACGGCGACAAACTTTACCTATCCTGTCAAATATTTTATTGAAACTGGACGGCCAGCAGCTATTCCTAACTGGCACTGACCTCGAAGTAGAGATGGTGGCAGTGACCGAAGTTGTGGGTTCAGAATCGGGTGAAATCACGGTGCCCGCCAGGAAACTGTTAGATATTTGTAGAGAGCTGCCGGATAAAGCTGATATCGAGGTTAGCCTGAATGAACAACGTCTGGAAATTCGCGCTGGTCGATTCAAGTCGCATTTATCCACGTTGCCTGCCATGGACTTCCCGGTTGTTGATACGAACGAAACCCAGCAGTCGGTAACTGTTGATTCTCAGTCTCTTAAACAGTTGCTGGAGTTAACCGGGTTCGCGATGGCCCAACAAGATGTTCGATATTTTTTGAACGGCATGTTGATTGAACATGGCGAAGGCTATTTGCGGTCAGTTGCGACCGATGGGCATCGGCTGGCTATGAACAGTTTACCGCTCGATAAAGGCCAGGCAAGCCTAGGTCAGGTGATTGTTCCGCGTAAAGGGGTGTTGGAATTGCAGCGTCTACTGACTGAGTTCGAAGAGAACGTCAGTATCTCGATAGGGTCCAGTCATCTGTGTTTAGAGGCTGGTGGTTACCGATTAACAACCAAATTGATTGATGGTAGATTCCCTGATTATGAACGGGTCATTCCCCGAAATGGGGATAAAACTATCCTGGCAAACAAGCAGGATTTAAGAAGGGCGTTGAATCGTACCGCTATTCTGTCTAATGAGAAATTCAGGGGTATCAGAGTTCAGTTCAGTAGTGGCGTTATTCAGTTAACGGCTAACAACCCCGAGCAGGAAGATGCAGAGGAATCTGTTCCGGTCGAATATACAGGACCAGACTTGGAGATTGGTTTTAACGTTGGATATCTACTGGATGTTCTCAATGTAGTGCGTAGTGATGAGGTTAAAATTACGGTGTTTGATGAAAATAGCAGCGCACTGCTGGAAGATCCCGCTTCTGAGAACGCACTTTATGTGATCATGCCAATGAAACTATGAGCCTAACCCGGCTTGAGATCCTATCTTTTCGAAATATAGAATTGGCAGAGCTGAACTTACATCCAGGGGTAAATGGATTTTTCGGAGATAACGGCAGCGGCAAATCCAGTTTACTCGAAAGTATTTATATGCTGAGTACGTTTCGCTCTTTCCGAACCCACCATCTTTCTTCTTTAATCAACGATCAAGCGCCTTATATGCTGGTTCGAGGCAAATTGGCAGATGGCGGTTCGCTGGCCGTGCAAAGAGACCGTAAAGGTCTTCGCCAGATCAGAATCGACGGTCAATCCGTTAACGTCAGTAGTCGATTGGCAGAAGCGCTACCCGTTCTGGTATTTGATCCTGACACCATTAATCTGGTGCTTGGCCAGCCTAGTCACCGTCGCCGTTTCCTCAATTGGGGCGTGTTTCACGTGAAACATCAGTTCAGTCAGTTGTGGAGAGAGGCCAATCGTTGCCTGCAACAGCGGAATGTGTTGTTAAAAAAGGGTGTAATTACAGATACATTGCAACAATGGACCGAATCCTTAGTAGAAAAAAGCGAAAGTCTGGATCGTTTGCGGCAAGAGTACAGTGCTCAACTTAAAGGTCGCTTTCTGGAAACTGCTAAAAGTCTGTGCAATATCGATAATTTGGATCTGGAGTACTACAAAGGTTGGAGTAATGCGCTTGATTTAAAGCGTATTTATGAAAAAGACTTATCCTTGGAGCTAACTAGAGGGTTTACTCAGAAGGGGTTCCATCGAGTCGATATTAAGGTGACTGTGAACGGAAAGGAGATTTCCGAAGTCTGTAGTCGAGGCGAGACGAAGATGCTGTCATGGGCACTGGCGTTGAGTCAGGTAGAATTGCTACCCACAGCAGCCAGGGAAAAATTAGTTTTACTGGTTGATGACATCGCTTCGGAAATTGACCCTGCGAATCGAAAGCAAGTGACTGCATTACTGTGTCGTGGTGATCACCAGATATTAACCACCAGTACTGATAAACAGACCTTAATTGACGGATGGGGGGAGGAGTTAGGCCAAATGTTTCACGTGAAACAGGGTATAATTAGACGCATTGGAGAAAATATTTATGACCGATAACCAGACTTACGATTCAAGCAGTATCAAGGTCTTGAAGGGATTGGAGGCTGTTAAGAAGCGTCCAGGGATGTATATTGGCGATACCGATGATGGTACCGGATTACACCATATGGTTCAGGAACTGGTCGATAACTCGATCGATGAGGCCCTGGAAGGTCATTGTTCCAAAATCCAGGTCATTATTCATCCCGATGAATCGGTGACGGTCTCTGATGACGGCCGAGGCATACCCACCGATATTCATGAGGGCGAAGGTGTGTCCGCAGCTGAGGTCATTATGACTGTGCTTCATGCAGGCGGTAAATTCGACGATACCAATTACAAAGTGTCGGGTGGTCTTCATGGTGTTGGTGTTTCTGTCGTCAATGCGTTGTCGTCAGACTTGACGTTGACCATATGGCGGGGTGGTAAGATCTGGGAGCAGACATACCATGATGGCTTCCCTGAAGAAGCCTTGAAAGTGGTTGGCGAAACACAGCAGACCGGAACTCGGTGCCGATTTTGGCCATCCGTTGAAAC
>JAPKEK010000517.1 GCA_028822125.1 Pseudomonadales bacterium
CCTGAGGGACCAGGTGATCCAGTTTAACCTGAACAGCCAGGCTTTTAGACTAACTTTGCAAAGAGCCTCTGCCGAATCAATGAGCAGTGGTGCAGTATCACCCGCTTCATCAATGTTCAAACTCTATGGCACTGAGCAGAATAAGAAACGATACGAATTACTGCTCAAAATAATGGGCTCCCAGGGGATTGGCTGGGAGGGTGAGGTATTTACAGAGAGAGAACTGAGCGTCGCACGTGAGTGGTTACGGTCGCGTGCTAATTCTATAGAGGGTGGCACCAGTGAAGTCCAGTTGAACGTCATCGCCAAGCAGGTTTTAAAATTGCCGGATTAATTGTGCTGACTAAAACCGGTTAGTTATTAATCAGGCGGCGCAGTAAATGGCAGATTCCGGTAGTCAACATTACCGCCTGTCAACACAACGCCTATCTTCTGACCAGTAAAAAGATCTCTGTGGGTAATGATCGCGGCTAAAACTACAGCACTACTGGGTTCAACCAGTTGTTTCAGGTACCGCCAAATAAATTCCATGGATTCAATGATCTGAGTCTCACTGACCAACAAAATATCTTCAGCACCATCGCTGATGATCTCGAAATTCAACTCGCCCAGCGTTGTCAGCAAGCCATCACACAGTGTGTTGGGTTGGTGGCTGAGAACCCGTGTACCTGTGTGAAATGACCGATGCGCATCATCAGCCTGGTCAGGTTCAGCACCATAAACTTTAATGGCAGAATTGGCCGCCAGTACTGCCCCGGCTAATAATCCGCCGCCACCCACGGGGACCAAAATCGAATCCAGATCGGCTACCTGATCGATAAGCTCGAGCGCCGCAGTACCCTGGCCGGCAATAATCAGCGGATCATCATAAGGAGGAATCTCACGAGCACGGGTCTGCAGGCGGATTTCCTCGAGCTTGGATGACCTGGCTTCCAGGCTATTATCGCAGATCACCAACTGACCGCCATACTGTTCAATCGCTTCCATTTTGAGGGGGTTAGCCGCTTGGGGCACCACAATAAATGCGGGTACCTGCCGTAATCTAGCCGCCCTGGCAAGTGCAGCACCATGATTGCCCGATGAGTGAGTGCAAACCCCGTAGCGGATTTCTTCCTGGGAACAGGAAAACACAGCATTCACTGCGCCTCTGCTTTTGAAGGCGCCCGCTTTCTGTAGATGATCACATTTAAAGTAAACTTTGCAACCTGCAAGTTGATCGATACTTGCACTGGTCATTATGGGGGTGATATGACAATGCGGGCGAATACGCTGCGCCGCGGACTGGACCTCAGATCGACTAATCATTACTGATCAAACAACTTTTCCGCCACTCCAGACATTCCAACCAACGGGTCTGCACCCAACGCAAATAAAGGTACAACCATGCGATCAACACCCAGAGTCTGGAAAGGTTCAATCTGCTCCTGCTGCATCTGACCGGACCACATAACGGTAATTTCAATTTCAGCGTAATCCCTACCTATAAGATCGCATTGTCTACGGATCTGATCTAAATGACCGGTCAGCTCAGCCAGGTCACTGGTGGGCGCAAACCAGCCGTCACCATACAAGGCGACGCGCTCATGTATTTTACCTTTGGAGCCCCCCATAATCACAGGCATTGGATTTTGTGCAGGCACCGGGAAACTCTTAAAACCACTCCAACTCAGAAATTCACTCTGATGTTCGACCACATCACCCGACCAGATTTTTCGCATTCCCTGAAGGTAGTCATCAAATCTAGCTCCACGTTTTTCAAAAGGCACGCCAAGCGCAGCAAACTCTTCCTGCAACCAGCCAATACCGACGCCTAGCATGAATCGACCGTTTGACAGCATATCCAGGCTGGCACTTTGTTTGGCCACATAAACAGGATTAGCCTGAGACAGTATATTGACGCCCGTTCCCAGTCGAATCGTGCTGGTGCTGGCTGCAACAAAGCTCAAAGCAATCAGCGGATCAACAAAATTAACATCCGGGTCTCCACCCATCTTGCCAGAAGCGCTATAGGGATATCTGGATTGATAATCGAGCGGCACAATGACATGCTCGAATGTCCAGACCGATTCGTAACCCAAACTTTCCGCTTTCTTGGCCATGCCAACCATCTGGTCCACAGATGACACGCCGAGATTGATTGGGATGAGGCCGTATTTCATGGATACTCCTTGATTAATTGGGTGAATACTTTAGTGCCTACTCAGTAATTACTTGGGTGCCTATTCAGTAATTACTTTAGCGCCTACTCAGTAATTACTTGGGTAACTACTCAGTATTTATCTTTGCCCAAGAGTCGCGCAAACCCACTACTTCATTAAATACCGGCACTTTATCAGCGCGTTCTTTACTGTCTCTGGTAAAATAGCCCACTCTTTCAAACTGATACTGACTACCCGCTGGAGTTTCCAGCAACCAATTTTCCAAAAAGCCAGAAAGCTCAGTTAACGAGTCGGGATTCATCAGTTCAGTATATTCGCCGTGGCTGGCATCAGGGTAGGCGACCGAAAACAGTGGCTCGAACCGACGAAAAATGACTGCTCCCGCATTGCTACTGGATACCCAGTGAATCACTCCACGCACCTTACGGCCCGGCGGATTGACCCCTAATGTCTGCTCATCATAACTACAGTGAAGTTCGGTGATTTCACCTTGATCGTCCATCTTTACTTCATCTGCTCGAATAACGTAACCGCCGCGTAAGCGAACCTCCCCGCCCAATACCAGCCTTTTATATTTCCGATTGGCTTCAAGCCGGAAATCCGTC
>JAPKEK010000015.1 GCA_028822125.1 Pseudomonadales bacterium
GTTAAGGGTTCAGGCAGGTCCAGGCGCATCATGGTATCGACGATGGTATAACTCAGCGCTTTATTATTTTGGTCAGTCACTGCAGTCAGTTTAAAGCCATGACTTCGGTCCGACATTGATTGCATTTTACGCAATCTGTCGAAGCTGAGGCGATCTTCACCTGATTGAGATAAAGAGCGATTTTCCAGGGAATTTTTCTTGAATCGATTCTGATCTAACTGCAACCAGATATAGTTAAGATGATGGGGAGAATTATTGGTATAGACGATCGTTTCCGAACCTTTTATTGATCGCTGTTCAGGATCGAGAAAGACATTTATTTTGTAGTCAGCCTGCTGTTGCCAGTAAAGCGGTCCAGGTGAGCCGGAAGCTGTCCTGTAAACGGTGGGAGTTGGTAGCGTCTGCTCGAGTTGGGCGAACTTAACAGCGCCGCTTCCCACCTCGGCTGAAGTGGTGTCCGCATAGTGGTTTGAGAAAACTGCGAAAGCGATGAGACTCAGTATTTTTAAGGACATAATTGAATTTTATTTTTTGAATTATTAGATTTCAGCAACTGTTAATACCATTGTTTTTGTTGTCAGGTTGTTGCTTTAGTTTTTCCTTTCTTTGGCGCAATTGCTTTCTTCCTGATGCCATTAATAGCGCTAGCGAATCCTTGTGATCAGGGTTGCCTGGATATTGCCAGGAACTTGTTTTGCCGAGGCGCTCGTGTAAGCACTTGATATCTAACAGGCTAACTGATCTCTCTTGATGGATGATATGCGGTCCCGTTGGTTGATTTTTAGCATTACTTTCTCTCTTATGCCAGTAGCTGTTTAATTTTGGCGATAAATTCAGCTTTGGAAAAAGGTTTTGCCAAGAAATCAGTATTGGGTTTATTCAGATCTCCGCTGCTAAGGGCGCCATGTGAATAGCCTGATATGAACAATACTGGCAGGTTCTTAATAGTTGTCCTGGTTTTTTGAACCACTTCCGGGCCTATTGCCTTACCCGGCAGCATTACATCGGATACCATAAAGTCGAAATTGAGGTCCTCCAGGAGATCAACTTCCTTTTCTGATTCCACTTCTGTAACGTCAAAACCCTGACTCTGTAGAAACATGGATACTAATTCTCTGACACCCTGATCATCCTCTAGCAGCAGGGCACGCTTAATTTTGCTTTCAAAAACGATGGGGTCAGGGTCACTGCCTGGCGCATCTTCGATAGGTTGGTAGCGAGGTATGAAGCCGTTGAGCCTGGTGCCATCGCCTTCATCAGGGGTAATCAGAAATACCGCATCGACGGCACCGGGATTAGAGTGTTGCGAGGTGATTTCTTCAGGGTGTGTGCTGGGATCATGTAATATTGACAGGAAGGGATTAAAATAAGCTTTGCAATTTCTTCTGAGCCATCTGAGCCGCATACAACAATAGAAAGTTTAGTGTATTCAGCAGCCATGAGGCCGTAGGTCTTGATATCCTTTGATTGTTGTGAGAACTGCTCTATGGTTATGCTTAGAGTGTCCCCGGCGGGCGATGTCTCCTTGCCATTAAGACATAATTTGATTAAGGCATATTCGTATTTTGCAGGGTTAATCAAGCATTGCCAGTAGCCATTGTTATTGAGCATTGACAGGCTTAGTGACCTGCCGATGGCTAGTTTTATCATGACCTGCATTTGCTCAATATATTGGCCTAGATTGAGTGTTTCTGCCTGGTTAGGTTTTGTTATGGTGAGCCTATTGAGTTGCTTGATCAAGGTGGCGCCGTCTGCTACTGACTGGTGGATACTCTCGAAAGAGACATTATTTTCGAGGTCAGCTGATTCTTGAAGTATGGCAGCGTGGCCGCTGACGATGCTTAGTAAATTGTTAAAGGAATGGGCTACATCACCCACCATACTTTCTACAATGTCACTTCGGGCTGTTTTGGAACCTGCCTTAATTCTGCTGTTTGGCAAGGTGCTATCTAGGCTGCCGCCAATGATGTACGTTTTTGACCCCAGATTGCAGGATAAGGTTTTAAAGGTGAGTTCTTGCCTTGCACCCCGTTGGTCGATACAGCCGATCATCTGGTTCTCGATAGCAGGAACCTGAATCAGCAGCGCTTTTAACGTGGCTGCTGTTTGCTGGCTTTCAGGGGTGAGCAGGGACTGCTCCTGACTTCCCTGCTGGTACAGTTCATTTAGTTCTGTCAGTGTTATGCCGATTTAATCGAGGTAATTTTGGCTGGCCCACAGATAGGTGGTCGAAGATTCATCAATAACAGCGGCTAAACAGTGCTGTCTGCAAAGCATCTGGGTTAATTCAATGATTGCCTGATCGTCAGTATGATCGCTCGAAAATGCCGTCGTAACGAGGAAGGTTTTGTGCCTGCTAACCTTGTCGACTGCGCTGCAGTGCAGTTCGCATGGAATCCATCCTTTGGTTTTATGCTGAAATTTTATGGTTACTGTTGCAATAGATTTCTGCTCTGGCAGACAGGCATTCTTTAGCGGTTCCGGTAAGTCCCGAACATTTTCAGGGTGGGTCGATTCAGAGACTAAATGGCCTTCAAGCTCGCCGTCCCCCAGTTAAGGAGGTGCTCGAAGGGTTGACTGGTAAAGGTCAATTGGTGATCGGAATTGATCTGGAAAAGCGCTAATTCCGCCTGGCCGGCTAGGCTTTTATAAGTCTCGACTCGAGATATGGCATTCATAACACGAGAATACCTCATCATCTGGGTAAAACTCTATATGGAGTATACCCAGTCGTCTTTTGGTTAATTCCGGCCTGGAGCCGTATCTGTTGGTTTGGCCTCGTTTTTGTCTATCTTTGCTCCCAGCCACTGCATTGATGCAAACAGGAGAATGTAGATCGTGGCAGCGCACGAATAGGGTAATATCGGGTTTATTTGGTAGAGCAACCCGCCGAGTAAGGGGCCAAAGGTAAATCCAAGTGGGCCGCACGATGCTGCCACACCGGCCACCGAGCCTTGCTCGGTGTTATTTACTGCCAGCGAAGCACCAGCCATAAAGCCTGGGCCTGCCAGTCCCATTGCAAAACCCTGTATGATCATTGCGGTGGTTAGCCAGGCTCGGGTCTCGAAGATGGCCATGAGCAAGAAGGCGATTACCAGTAGAGGTATAGCAAGCTTGAGAAGAAAAAATGGTTGTACGGTTAGTCGTTGAACGATAAAGCCCTGGGCAAATAGAGAAGCGCCTGCTGAAAACATCATTGCAATGCCGAGGGTTTTCGCCGTTTCGCTAGCGGACAATCCAAGGGCATCCTGAAAGCGAAACCCCATTGTCTGCTGAACCAGCGCAAAGCCCATAAACATGAAGACGCCAACCACCATAAAGGGCAAGATGCGCGGGTCGCTATAGCGTACAGGAGTAGGCAATTCACTTTTTGGCTTTATTGGGTTAGGCGATTCTGGTAGGTAGCGCCAGACAAACAAACCATTGAAAAAGGCGATAATTGCCATGAGCCAGAGCGGCATTAATAACGAGAAAACGGCTAGGCCACTGATGGCAGGCCCCAGAATTGCGCCAAGGTTGTTGGCTGCTCCAGTCGCGCCCATGCCTTTGATTCTTGTGGCAGTTGTCGTTATATCAGCCATATAGGCGGTGGCTGCAGGCATCGTCGCTGACATGACTGCAGCATGCAGAATCCGGGTGACAAGCAAAGCGATATAGAGAGGGGAACCTGTCAAAAATCCATTTAGTCCAAGACTGAGTACCCAGTTGAAGACGAAGGTGCCTGCGGAGAAGCCGAATAACCCTATAAGGAGTGCCCTTTTTCGCCCCCAGCGGTCGCTGACCCTTCCCCAGAAAGGCGATGCCAGGAACACCGTTAGTGCTGAACAGCCTATAATGCTGGTAATCTGAAATTCAGATAAATGCATTTCTCGGCCGATTGGCGCCAACAGCGGGAATAATACAGAAAACCCCATGCCAACTATAACCAGACAGGTAAGCAAGGTTCTTTGAGCCTGGGAAAAGGAAAAAACTGGGGCCGCGGAGGGGGAGCAGTTGCCAATAGTGATATTATCTAACCTTATGATGAAGTAGCATGCGCATAGAAGTTGGTGATTATAATATTTGTTTATTATAAAATCTGGCGCTTTTAAAAGGTAATGTGTTTAATACCGGGTGCGTGCCGTAATAGGTAACTATTAGTTACATTGATACTGTCATAGGTGACCATTGGTTCCTTTGATTTAGTCTTGGGGGGTATTCGTTCTTTTACTAGGGCACCGGTAACGATTAGTTCTTTTAATAATGAGTTTTGGTCATCAATGAGCGCTGCGATGAAGACTTCTGGTTATCACCGGATTCATTCGTTGTAGCTCTAATTTATGCAGAGCATGAGTCGTGGTAAATCGTAGTTGAGCAGCGTATCAGAAGTTGTTGATCTCAGTCACCTAAAGGCTGAGTGATCTACGCTCAAGTGATCTTCAATGGGATCGCGTAATGGGGTCGTAGCGCTGATTTTCTAAGAACGTAACGAAATTGGTGGTAGAAAATTTTAATGTAGGATGAGAAAGCCTCAAAGGACCGTGGCAGAGATGGTGAATGAAGTGAGTAAAAATAGTAGTCGTGCGCAGTCGAAAAGAGGGTATGACCCTCTGGTTTATCGTTTTGTTGACCAGTGCCCAGCTGAGGGCGAGATCACTAGAGTTGCCGAAGGTGTTTTCTGGGCAAGGTTGCCGCTGTGGGGACGGTTAAATCATATTAATGTCTGGTTACTTCAGGATTATGATGGTTGGACGATAGTTGATACTGGTTTGCATACTGATCAGGCAAAGGCATGCTGGAACGCAATTTTCGATAAATATCTAGACGGCAAGCTTGTGACACGGGTGATAGCAACTCACCTGCATACAGATCATACGGGCAATGCAGGCTGGATAGCATCTAAATTTGATTGTCCCCTGTGGATGAGCAGAAGCGATTTCTATATGTGTAAGGTGATGGCGGCTGATCAGCCAACAGATGTTCCTGAAGATGCCATCCGCTTCTACAGACGAGCTGGCTTTGATGATTCAAGGTTGGCTCGTTATCGGCAGAGGTTTGGTCAGTTTGGTGCCAGTATTTCGCCTTTACCAGCGGGTTATAGAAGAATCCAGGATGGAGAATATATTGATATAAATGGCAAGGAATGGCGAGCAGTGATCGGTCATGGCCACGCGCCAGAGCACGTCTGTCTTTACTGTCCAGAACTGAAAATCATTCTGGCTGGTGATCAGATTCTTCCAAGGATAACGCCTAATGTCAGTGTCCAGCCGTCCGAGCCGCTGGCTGACCCGCTTCGAGATTGGATCGCATCGAGTATAAGGTTTAGGGAACTGCTACCGCCGAATCTGTTGGTATTGCCTGCTCATCAGGATATATTCGAAGGGCTTCATGAAAGACTCACCGCCTTGATCGACTGGCATGAAGTGGCGATTGAAAGGCTTTATGATCTCTGTGCCGAACCTAAGCGAGCAGTGGACGTCTTCGGCGCTCTCTTTAAGAGCGAGATTACAGATATGAGTTATTTCCCCGCTACAGGCGAGGCGATCGCACACCTTCACTGTGCTCAGGGCAGAAGGCTCCTGGTTGTAGAAGAAGATGAACAAGGTGTGGCCTGGTGGAGGCAAGCTTAGCTCCTGGGGCTGAGAGCATGGGGTGATACACTAATAATGACAGAATCAGCAGAAGCTCCCAGGCAAGCCGGCCGGTCGCCATCGTGGATAAGGATCGCTCTGATCGGACTGGCCCTACATCTGGTGTTGTTTGTTTATCCTGTGCTGCGGATCTCATTCTGGCTTGAGTTACCGGTCTTCATCTGGGCTGTGGTGCTGGTAGTGGTGACCAGTAGTCAGGTAGTTGCAAGAGGTATATTGCGTAATCCGAAGACGGACCTGGCAAGATTAGTCAGACAGAGCCTGGACTTTATCCTTGGCGTCAGTCCAATTCTGGTTTTTGCTACGGTCATGGCAGAAGGGCTTGTCTGGTTTGACTTGTTGTCGGCCAATAGCGCGGCGCGGGTGGTCACCTGGGTTGTTGCCATAGGGGGGGGCGCAGGTCTTTTTGCAGCCGTTGTTCCTGTCATTCATAGGATTGAGCTGGAATTTTCACAATTGCAGGAACCGCTCAACCTGGTGCAGATAACGGACGTTCATATTGGTTCAAGGAGTCAGGCCTTTTTGGAGCGCGTAGTCGCCAGGATCGCTGATTTGAACCCTCAGATCCTGTGCATTACAGGGGATCTTATTGATCAGAAAAATGTACAACAACAAGTGCTGTCCTGTTTTTCCGGGTTAACGATGCCAATTTATTTTGTCATAGGTAACCACGAACGGTATGAAGATCTGGAAGATATTTTATTAAAACTAGAAAGGGTGGGTGTACAGTCGCTACGCAACGCTACAGCCTGGTTTCGGGATGATGTCCAGATCGTAGGTATTGATGATAAGGATGATCCCCATCAGGTTGAAAAACAACTAGACAAAATCGAAATAAATTCAAGCGCATTTACGCTCCTGCTTTACCATAGACCGCAGGGTTTAGTCCCTGCGGCGCGCGCCGGGGTGCAGTTAATGCTCAGTGGGCATACTCATAATGGCCAAATATTTCCGTTCAATTTAGTGGTTGCCAGAGTATTTGAACAGGTTAAGGGATTGTTCAGTTATCATGGAGCACACTTGTATGTTTCTCAGGGAACGGGGACATGGGGCCCGGTTTTAAGAGTGGGAACCAGAGCAGAGATCACCTGGTTTCAACTGAAGCCAGCCCGGTAATTTTTACACCAGTCTCGAGTAGGGGAATTATGGATTTAGACGTCTTTAGAAAGCAAACCAGAGACTGGCTTGCAAGTCAGTGTCCCGAGTCAATGCGAACTGCAATGCCGGGGGATGAATATCCTGGCGGCGGAAAACGTGCCAGGTATAAAAATTCGGACACGCAACTATGGATGCAACGTTGCGCCGAAAAGGGCTATACCGCACCAACATGGCCTAAACAGTATGGCGGGGCAGGCTTGAATGCGAGGCAGGCACAGGTATTAAGAGAAGAGATGACCAGATTGAAGGCAAGAACCCCGCTGGTCGGAATGGGACTTTCAATGATAGGGCCGGCGCTTCTCGAATATGGAACAGAAGAACAGAAAGCCGAACATCTGCCAAGAATTGCGACGGGTGAAATCTGGTGGTGCCAGGGGTACAGCGAGCCTAATTCCGGCTCAGATCTGGCCAGCCTGCAAACTAGGGCGGTTGTCGATGGTGACGAATATGTAATTAACGGTCAGAAGGTCTGGACTTCCGGGGCTGATCGAGCTGACTGGATTTTTTGTTTAGTGAGAACGGACCCAAAGGCATCGAAACACAATGGTATTACCTTCGTATTGTTTGATATGGATCAGCCTGGTGTATCCGTCAGGCCGATTAAATTAATCAGTGGATTATCACCTTTTTGCGAAACCTACTTCCAGGATGCAAGGGCTTTAAGGAAGAACGTGGTAGGCCAGGTCAACGATGGCTGGACTGTTGCTAAACGACTGCTTCAGTATGAAAGAACCATGATTGGTGGTGGCCAGGGTGGCGGTGCTGGCAGATCAAGCCTGGTAGAAATAGCTCGTCAGTATGTGGGTGTCTCAGATGGGAAGTTAACACAGCCCCAACTCAGAGATGAAGTTATTCAGCATGGTATGAATGATCGCTGTTTCGGATTGGCGGTGCGCCGTAATCTGGAAGAATCCAGATCGACCAAGGCACCCAGCTTCGTATCTTCAATGTTTAAACTCTATGGTACCGAGCAGAATAAAAGCCGTTCAGAGCTGTTACTCAAGGCCATGGGGGTGCAGATGTTAGGGTGGCAGGGTGAAGGGTTTGAGGAGAAGGAACTAGAAGCGACCCGTGCTTGGTTGAGAACTAAGGCAAACTCTATCGAAGGAGGCACCTCGGAGGTCCAGCTCAATATTATTGCCAAACGAGTACTTGGGCTACCCGATTAATCGACTACAAGCAAGGAGCGCGAAGCGTGACAGTATTCGAGGGAATAAAAACAGATGCATAGTGCTACACCAACTTCGCATTCGTATTACTCTCAGCGACTGAGATTACATTATCTGGATTGGGGAAATTCCGATGCGCCACCGTTACTGTTGGTGCATGGTAACCGGGATCACTGCCACAACTGGGATTGGGTGGCACAGGCGTTGAGAGATGAATACCACGTCATTGCTCTGGATTTCAGGGGGCATGGCGATTCGCAGTGGGTTCATGGCAGTACTTACAGCCACACAGACTATGTCTATGATCTGGCGCAATTGATTTATCAATTGAAACTGGCACCATTGAAAATCATTGCTCATTCTCTGGGTGGTAGTGTTGCCCTTCGCTATGCGGGTGTTTTCCCGGAAAACATTGAAAAAATGGTGATCATTGAAGGTACCGGTGGTCCTGCATGGGTTTATCAGGATGTGCCGGTTCACGAAAAAATGAGAGCCTGGATAGAAAGCACCAGGGCAGTTTCTGGTCGGTTACCAAAGCGTTATGAAGCACTGGAAGATGCTTACCAGAGAATGCACAATGAAAATAGTCATTTAACCGAGGACCAGGCTCGCCACCTCACAGGGCATGGCAGTAACCAGAATGAAGACGGCAGTTATTCGTGGAAGTTCGATAACTATAGTTATGTCATGGCGCCATTTGATATTTCCCTGGAGCAGACCAGGGCGCTATGGAAACGAATCCTGTCACCCTTGCTGCTATTGAGCGGGAGCGAAAGCCTGTTTGGTCAGAACACAGAGACAGATCCTGCTGAATATTTTGCCAATGCGTCGCAGATCACACTGGAGAATGCGGGACATTGGGTTCATCATGATCAGCTGGAACAGTTCCTGACGCTAACCCGGGATTTCTTTTGCGAGTCGCATTCGGAACCGCAATAGGACCGATACCAAGGTGTGTCACAGACCATATTTTGTAATATGCTCGATCAGCACATCGCGAATTAGCACGTCTCGCTCCTGAACCTGAACCGATGAACCAAAGGCCTTTATAGCGTGGGCTGCAATAAAGTTGCTGGTGGCAACGGTATACCTTTTTTCAGGGTCAATACTGGCTGCAGAATGATGTAGTTTAGGCTCCTGGGAAAGCAGTACCAGGTAATCAGCGCCAGTCATGGAAAGGGTCACGAGGGTGTTACCAAAAGGCTCAATGTTCCAGATTTTTCGAATGGTAATGCTCCCTGCTTCGATGTGGTCTCTGATGCCCCCAGAATTGTAAAAACCCAGGTCAGCATTGACGTATCGGGCCAGGATACGTTCTAAGATGGGCTGCAGGTCCTCCGCGGAAAAGCGCTTGTCGGCTTTCCAGATGGGGGTATCTACCCGGTCTCTTACCTGACTCTCGTAAGTTTCGACCAGTGCCAGCACGTTGGGATCGGGCTGGGGCAGTTCATCGGCAGCCAGCAGGTCTCCCGTGAACTCCATAGGTCCTCGGCTAGGGTTGATATTAATTTTTAAGAGTCCTAGATGCCGGCCGTAGTGATCTGCCTGAACGACTCGGTTCCTGCCTGTGTTGACGGGATGTTTATTGAAAGTGTGGCTGTGGCCGCCGACGATGAGGTCGATTTCCTGAAACTGTTTTGCCAGTGCAATGTCTTCGGTAAAACCTGTGTGCGACAGGACCATCAGGAAATCAACTTTCGGCTTAATAGCAGGAATTAGTTGTTTGAGGACCTCTGCTGGAGATTTAAACGTAAGGTTTTTATTCCCATGTGGTGTTATTAGTAACGGTGTTGTGTCCGTTAGAATACCAATAATGCCAATTTTTAATTTACCACGTTCAATAATGATAAACGGGCTGTCTGAAATAATCTGGCCTTGAGAATCAAAAGCAGTCGCTCCCAGCAGCGGAAATTTGGCAATTTCCCGGAACCGGGTTATTTTGTCAGCACCGTAGTCAAACTCGTGGTTACCCAGCAGTCCTACATCATAACCCATGGCATTCATCACATCGAAGATGGGTTCACCTTCAAACAGGCTGGATACTGGCGTACCGGTAATGGCATCACCCGCATCAACAAATAGTACCAGTGGATGATTGGCTCTGAGTTCCTGCACAAATGCTGCGATCCTGGCAGCCCCGGCATAATCTTTTTGTTCAGCTATATGGCCGTGAAAGTCATTGGTATGTACGATCAGCAGTTCCTCTGCCAGGCTGCTGCCAGTAGAGACAATCAGGATCAGATAAATAAGAATCTTCTTCATGGGGCGTCCCCAGGAGGTGAAAACCAGTCGAGTAAACGGGGCACTTCGGCTCGCGCGAAGTTGTGTGATAGATCCTTGATTTCTCGAAAGGTTATGTCTGCTCCCGCTGCTTTTAGCTGAGTATCAGCCATTCTCGCCATATCGATAGGGAACATCCAATCACGCGTGCCGTGGACCAGATAAATTTTACGATTTTTGGCATGCTCAATCTGCCCGTTGATACTGATGAGTGGGTCTAGAACACCCGAAAAAGCTGCTATATGGGTAAATGGATTTGCTGACGTCAGACCCGTCTGCAGGGCGTAGGTCGCACCGTCTGACATGCCCGCCAGCAGAATTCGTGTTGGGTCGATATTGAATTGCTGACCAGCGAGTTCCAGGTACTTAGACAGGAATGGCGCGTCGATGTCGTCTCCCATCATTGACCAGGTGTCGCCCTGGGAGGTTGGCGAGATGATGATATAACCCCTGCTGCGTGCTTCGCGTAGCCATGACCAGAGCATATCTGAGCCGTGTCCGGTGCCACCGTGAAGTGTCATAATAAGCGGTGCTGGTTTTGATGCATCCAGGTTTTCAGGGAGGTAAATGGAAACGCCCCCTCTTTTATCCCTTTGGTTGCCGATGTGTGAAATGCCGCGCTCGGAATTAGGTTGCTCAATGAATGACTGCAGCATGGATTTTGTTCTGAATTCGGGCTCGAGAAAGTACTCATTTATGGGCGTTAATAAGGGTGCCAGAGGGTACAAGTGTTCCTGGGCACGGCACATAGCACGACTAGCTCTTAAGGCCTGAAGCATGTCTTCCTGGCCTTTTGCAAAGCCTTCGCCAGCGCGAAGGCAGTATAAGCAAGCCTGCTTCAGATGATCTCCGAGAGTACTAATTGCCTCCGGGAATTCAAGCGGATCTAGAATTGCGCTGGCCGACCTTAACTCAGACTGGTAATTCTGAACCAGGCCGTTAAGTTGTTGGATATTGTCTGGGTTCAGGTTTCGCTGGGCGATCTCCAGTGCTTCCATAGCCATGAGCAGTTTAGGCGTGACATCGGTAATAGCATTAGCAAGTTTGTCGTCTTCTGCTGGCATAGGAAATGATGATAACCTTGGATTACGATCACTATACGTTAATGTGTAAATTGAATCACTCCACTTTTCATATCCCGCCGCCCTGTCATGAATCGTTGCGCTATGTCCATTATGATGACCATATACTTGTCGTTGAAAAACCAGCGGGCTTGCTGACTGTTCCAGGCCGGGTGGTCAAAGACTGTGTTCTAAACAGAGTGCTCGGGGATTTTCCAGTTGCCACTATTGTTCATAGACTTGACTTGGACACTTCCGGGTTGGTCATTCTGAGTTTATCAAAGCAGAGTGTATCGGCTATGAACCGGCTGTTCAGAGAGCGCTCAATTCAAAAAACCTATACGGCTCTGGTTGATGGGCAGGTTACGGCTTGTGTTGGGTCGATTGACCTGCCTATAGCACCGGACCCCGATTATCGGCCCAGGCAGCGTATTGACAGGATTTCCGGGAAAGACGCGTTAACGCGATTTGAGGTTATTGGACGGTTGGATGCTGAAACCCGCTTATCTCTGTACCCGGTCACTGGCAGGCAGCATCAACTCAGACTGCATCTAGCCTCTATAGGTCATCCAATTCTGGGCTGTGATCTTTACGCGGATGCAACTGCACTTGCAAAAGCCAGCCGATTAATGCTGCATGCTGCAAAGGTGGAATTTAGTCATCCCGTTACCGGCAGACCGGTATCATTCGAAAGTAGTGCGCCTTTTTAGGGTCTCAGGCGAGCTGATCGTTTCTTGCAATGCTTTACAGCGCGTCTGGTATCGCGCTTTCAGTAAATAAACATTCCCATAGTTATGGTTTATCTGAACTGTCATGCTTTCTAGTATTGTGGCCCAGTCCTGTTTGAATTGATTCTGCGAAAAGGATTCGAAGTTAGTGTCGCCAGCAAGGTTTGCCAGATCAATCTGGGTTTTCATCTTTTCAGACTCGGCATAAGTCAGCTCATCGAGGCCTCTTGATTTAAGGTTCCCTATCAGCATTCGGTGATAGACAGCACAGGTAACGTGGTCTTTATAATCAGCCTGCAAATCTAAACTGAAAGAAGCAATAAGACAGAAGCAGCAGACCCAACGAAAAAAGTCTGTACGGGCTAGTAGAGCTATCCCAGGTAATGACTTTGCTTGGTAAAAATAGATTTGAAATCCGCTGATAATCTGCATGGCATGCCTCCTGGGAATTACCAGATTATATATGAACACAATCGAGTCAAGGTGTAAAAATAGTAAAATCAGGTGCCGCGCGATTTTGTATAGCTGTTAGGCCGAACAGGGTTTCTGCTTGAATCAGCTTTGTGTTGTCAGCCCTTTCCCGGGGAAGGATAAGGACATGAATCTGGATCAACATTAGATTATAATGCCGTGGCATTCACACCCGAATGCAAAACGGACAAGCAGATGTTCACGAGGCATTTGCGTAAAGAGGATGTTAATTAGAAATCGCATGACAGACATACCTAGAATAATTTATACGGATACAGACGAAGCGCCGAGACTTGCTACCTATTCATTGCTGCCCATTTTCAAGGCTTTTACGGATACTGCAGATGTCAGTGTGGAAACCTGGGATATATCTTTGGCCGCAAGAATTATTGCGGCATTCCCTGAAAAATTAACGGACAGTCAGAAGATACCCGATTACCTGGCAGCGCTAGGAGATATCACCCAGCGACGAGATGCTAATATCATAAAGTTGCCCAATATTTCTGCTTCGAACCCACAACTGCTGACGGCTATTGAGGAATTAATAAAAAAAGGCTACGACCTGCCAGATTATCCTGAAGAACCCAAGAACGAATCCGAGCAGGAGATTAAGCAGCGTTATGACTTGATTAAGGGAAGTGCAGTCAATCCCGTTTTAAGAGAAGGTAATTCAGATCGCAGAGCGGCACCGG
>JAPKEK010000016.1 GCA_028822125.1 Pseudomonadales bacterium
TGGCGGTGCAGCCGCTGTGGGCAATGCTGCTGCCGCAATCGCAACCGGTATTGCCGATTGTGTCGTCGTTTTCAGGGCCCTTGCGCAAGGTCAGTTTGGTCGATTTGGCCAGGGTCCTCGCCGTAATACGGTTGCTGGCGATTTTGCACACACAATACCCTATGGACTCATGTCGCCAGCACAGATGTTTGCCATGAAAGTGGTTCGTTTTATGCACGATCATGGCGTGGCGCAAAATGCACTGCGCTCAATATCCCTTGCCGCCTACCATCATGCCCAGAGCAATCCCCGGGCCGTTATGTATGGCCGACCACTGGATGAAGAAACCTATGACCGGTCACGTTGGATTGTCGAGCCTTTCCATTTATACGATTGCTGCCTTGAAAACGATGGTGCAGCGGCCATGGTTCTTGTATCAGCCGAACGAGCGAAAAATTTCCCCCATAAGCCCTGCTATCTGCTCGGTGCCGTGGGCGGCTCCCATTACCGTGCCGGTGCATCGGTTCATAATACACCGCAATATGCATCCTCCACTTTTCCGAGCCTGGCACCTCACCTGTACGACATGGCCAAGGTCACAGTAAAAGAGGTCGATGTACTACAGTGCTACGAGAATTTTACCGGCGGGGTCCTGATGAGTATGGTAGAGCATGGTTTCTGCAAACCAGATGAATGTAATGATTTCTTCGTCAAAGAGCGGTTCCTGGCGCCTCACGGCCACCTCCCTCTTAATACATCAGGTGGCAATCTCGCTGAATGTTATATGCATGGCCTGGGGTTAATCATCGAGTCAGTCAGGCAAATCAGGGGCGATTCAACCAGTCAGGTAGAAAACTCTGAAGTATCAATGACGATCTCCGGACCCATGGTAACACCTGTCAGCTCGTGTATTTTTGGCGGGGAGACTACCCTGTGAATAGTTACTATCTTGCAACCGGTTTGCCGCAACCCAGCCCAGCACCGGACGGCTTAGATGCGCCTTTCTGGCAGGGCCTGCAGGAGGAGAAAATCCTGCTGCAATCCTGTACCCGTTGTCACAAATGGCAATGGGGCCCTGAGTGGATCTGCCATCATTGCCATTCTGAACAGGTGACATTTGCCGAGGTTCCCGCACAAGGCATTATCTATTCTTACGAGCGAGTCTGGCACCCCGTACATCCTGCCCTGAAAGAACAGGGGCCCTACATCATTGTGCTTGTAGAAATACCTGCCGCGGATAATGTTCGCCTGGTGGGCAATCTGCTGGGGGACCCACAGCAACCGGTCCTCATCGGTTCAACTGTCCTGGCCGACTTTGAGCATCACAACGATTCACAACCCCCTTTCACCCTGCTGCAATGGCGGATCGACTGATTATTGCCCTGCGTCAATCTGGACAGTTCGCAGCCCAGCAATTCCATTTCATCACCCGGCTTATACAGGTGTCTCTGACGTCTAGCAGGCCGTAATCGGTAAGCAAAAACTGCAATCCCCCAGCTCTGTGATCATGTCTTAAGCACTGCCTGGATTGCCGGGTTTCAATAAATCTCGAATCCAGTTTCAAAACCAGCATTTCTGCATTGCCCAGACAGCCAAAAAATGTTTAATTCTTACTTTAATTTTCAAGGGCACACCATGAACCCGCACTACAAGGTATTGTTTGATAAAGTCCCCATTGGCCCGGTTGTCGCACCTAACCGCTTCTATCAGGTACCCCACGCCAGCGGTATGACCGAAGCCAACCCTCGGGTGCGAGCAGCCTTCCGCGGACTAAAGGCTGAGGGCGGCTGGGGTGTTGTTTCAACGGGCGCAGTCTCCATCCACCCATCATCCGATGACTCGCCTCTACCCTATGCACGACTGTGGGACGACAACGATATTCATGCCCATGCTTTGAGCTGTGATGCTATACATCAGCACGGCGCTCTCGCCGCGATCGAACTCTGGCATGGCGGCGCTTCCGTCATGAACAGAAGCTCCCGCATTGCTCCCTACTCACCTTCCGGTATTGGCTGGGCGGCGACTCATGTTGGTTTCATGGGGCAATTACGCCCGAAAATAATGGACGCTATGGATATTCAGGATGTTGTCCGCTGGCAGGGGCAAGCGGCTACACGCGCTAAAAAGGCCGGTTTTGACATTATCTATGTTTACGCAGGCATGGGTTACCTGCCCTACCAGTTCCTGATCAGTGAATACAACCGCCGCGGTGATGCCTATGGTGGCAGCGTCGCCAATCGCGTCCGATTTGTGCACGAATTAATTGAAGCGACCCGAGACGCCGTGGGCGACAGTTGCGCCGTCGCGCTGCGAATAAGCCTGGAGGAACTGAGGGCAAAACCCAGCAACCATTTCGAATCCGAGGCCCATGAAGTTGTCTCGCTGTTATCTGAAGCTCCTGATCTCTGGGATGTCAAAATGGATTCCAGCCCAACGGACTGCAGCGCTTCACGTTTCAGACCAGAAGGTTCGCATGAAAGCATCATTGATTTTGTCAAACAGATCACCAGCAAACCCGTGGTGGGCGTGGGCCGTTTTACCTCGCCCGATACCATGACATCACAAATAAACCGAGGCATCCTCGATCTCATCGGTGGCGCCAGGGCAGGCATAGCCGACCCGTTCCTCCCCAACAAAATCAAAGCAGGTCGGGAAGATGAAATAAGAGAGTGCATCGGCTGCAACATCTGCATATCAAGCTGGCACGATGGCGTTCCGGTTCGCTGCACCCAAAACGCAACTGCAGGTGAGGAATGGCGCAAGAACTGGCACCCTGAGAAATTCAACAAAACATCCAGCAAAGACCGGCTGCTTATTATCGGCGCTGGCCCTGCTGGCCTTGAAGCTGCCCTGATCGCCGCAAAGCAAGGCTTTCAGGTCACCTTATCCGACCAATCCAAAACCATGGGTGGAAGACTCAACTTCGAGACAGCCCTGCCAGGCCTCAGTACCTGGAGGAGAGTCATTGATTACCGCCTTTATGCACTGAAACAAATGAACAACGTCGACCTTTATAGCAACAGTGAGCTCAGCAAAGACGATATTCTCGAACTGGGCCACGAGCGCGTCGTTGTCGCAACCGGTGCAAAATGGACAAAATCTCTTTATTCCTCACTGGAGATATCGGTTGGTGAACTGAACCAACCCAATGTTTATACGCCGGACGATATTGCAGCGGGAATAGAAATCAATGGGCCGGTACTAGTTTACGACTTTGATAATTATTACCTGGGAGGGGTGTTAGCGGAAAAATTAGCGGCACAGGGGCTTTCGGTCAGTTACGCCACGCCCGCCGGCCATGCTTCCGCCTGGACTATCATGACTAATGAGCAGCCTTTCGTGCACCAGAACCTGGAAAATGCGGGTGTCCCTGTGATAACCCAGGTCCTGTTACAAAGCCATGAAAACGATACGGTTGGCCTGGCTAATATCTTTACTGAAAAACCACAACAACTGATTGCAAAATCAGTGCTCATTGTAGGCTTGAGAATGCCTAACGAGCGCTTGTACCAAACCCTTATTTCAAACCCCAATGCAACCCTGGCGGCAGGTATTAAGTCTGTAGACCGTATTGGAGACTGCCTGGCCCCTGGCGCAATTGTCCATGCCATCTATTCCGGGCACGACTATGCTCGCAACCTGGACACCACCCGAGCTAATCTATATCTCCGGGATATCCCTATTGCTGTTAATCCACCAGGAGCTGTGATCTGATCAAAATCACTCGTTGCCAACTCAGCGATGCTCAATCAACAAAGCTGACACCGCTGCCAGAACAGGGCCGCTGGACCTAGCTGAGACAGGCGTGGCTTTGACTCACCTGGCCTGATCCTGTCCGGCATGAACGCGTGATTTAAGCCGCAGATGCCAGGCCATTGCATTAAAGGAGATCAGTAACCCAGCCCCAGGGAAATAAGCGAGCAGCGATAACCCACCAAGACCACTCGTCAGCACGCCCATCTGGATGTTGTCATAACCAAAGGCCTGCTGTATCGGGATGTAATACACCGCCCGCAGGAAGGGAAACATAAATATGATGCCGCCAGAGAAACACTAGATTGTCGTGATCAGCCAATGGCGAAGATTACTCATACTCAATCTTTATAATTAAAGAATCGGAATTCTGCCTGCAATCCCGGGTACATACCAGCGAGCTACCCATTCGCCAACTCTGTGACTGCGGATCGTGTCTTCAGGGGGACCATGACTGATTGATCAGTATCATGAATTATGCTTAATAGAAGGGTCCTTAGTTTCTCTTGTATCACCAAGGATTTCTTCACGTCATGTAGAAAGGTTATTCTCAATAGCCCAGAATCCCAATATCCAGAGCGACTGATCCCAGGCCCACAACCAGTGTCCCTTAGAAATCCAATATCCTGCGTGAAGAAACAATACACCATAGAAAACCGTGGAGATACGCGCCAGCATCATCATGCGGCCTTGGGTGATCCCCTGGTTCTGCAGATAAACCTTCATTTCAATGGCAGCAACTATCAGCAACCAGAGCAGAACATCCTGTAAATCAATCCAGAGGTTGGTACCCTCGAGTGAATAACCATCTTTATCAGTGACCACCCTCTTTTTTAAAAGATAAAAATCCTGCCCCTGTGCCAAGTCGTTACAGTTACTGGCATCAATAGGCGTGTAGATATTATTCTCAGTAAAAAAAAATTCCTGTTCTGCAAGCTGGCACAGGCTGGTGACGCTATTTACCTTTTCGACTTCGACATATTCAATCATATCTGTTACCCGAGCCATTACCGTATGCATCAACAGTGCATAGCACAGTAACCGAATCGCATTCAGGCTCCAGCGAATAAGTGCTCGCTCAGCATTTTCATCTGACAGAAGATAGGTATCCAGCTCAAAACCATCAGCAGGCCCAGCCATCCAAAAACGTCCAATGTAGTAGAAAATTCGTTAGACCATTGCAGCCAGGTGCCGCCGCCTCGTAACACCTGCGAGGCTACACCAAAATCCTCTACCAGGTAGAAGCAGAAATTGATGGACACCAATGCATATACCAACCATTTAAGCAGTGGGCCAGTAGTCAAAAAAGCAGCTAGGCTGCCAAGGATATTTACAGAGGTATTAGTCAACCAGAATCACTTCTGAGATAAAACGTTAAGGCCAGCGTATTGCTTCCAGGCCGGTAATGCCAAGTGCTGAAGGGCTGCCACTGGCTCTGTGGCAACCTCGAAAAAGCATTTTAAGCTGAGTTTCACTACCTAGTTCTGACCTGGTCTAATCAAACTCATTAGTTTCGACAATCAGAGCCAAAACCCGCATACTTTCTGAGCAGCATACGTGTTAAATAAACCTTTTCCAGAACCAGCAATTAAAAGGCCGGCTAAACTATGACGGATGCTAACACCATTAATTCAAATCCCAGCTCCCTGTTGCAGCCATCACTGCCCGTTGAACTCTACCTGGACCCGGCTGTGTATCAGGATGAGTTACGCAATATTTGGTACCGGCAGTGGATCTACGCAGGCCGCACCGACCAGCTGCCCGGCCCAGGCGACTACATGCTGCAGACTATCGGCGACCAATCAATCATTGTTACTCGCGATGAAGACGGTCGTATCAGCGCCTTCCACAATACCTGTCGGCATCGTGGCTCTGCACTCTGCCAGGCCCAGCAGGGACAGTTCACACAAGGGCGGATCATTTGCCCTTACCATCGCTGGAGCTACTCTCTGAACGGTGAGTTGCTGAACACGCCCTTTCTCGATCTCGCCGACCATAGCAAGAATTTCAGTTTATACCCGGTCCAGTGCCAATCCTGGAGAGGTAATATTTATCTGAACCTGGATACCAGCGGTTCAGTAGAACTCGGCGAAACTGCTGACCCGGGGTTCAAAGTGCTTAATAACTGGCCACTAGAGCAACTGAAACTGGGCCATAGCCACCAGTTTGAACTGGCCTGTAACTGGAAAATATTCTGGGAAAATTATCTGGAATGTTACCACTGCCCAGGCATCCACCCGGAACTGTGTAAACTGGTACCCCTGTACAAGGCAGCACTATCAACCGACAGACTTGACCCGGACACCGAACTGGCAGATGCCGTAGCCTCCGGAATCGAATCCTGGACCACCACAGGAAAGGCAATATCGCCACCCTTCCCGGGGCTTTCCAAAGCAGAATGCAGTGCCGGTCATACCTTCATGGAACTCTACCCAAGCCAGTATATCGTTGCCCATTCTGATTACATACGGCAGGTCTCAATTTTTCCCCTGGCCGCTGACCGGACCCGTATTACTGCAGAATGGTTATTCAGCGAAGAAGCAATGGCCAGTGCAGGTTTTGATCCAACACCGGCGATAGAATTTTCAATTCAGGTGCTCGCTGAAGATGCAATGGTCAATGAAATAAATCAACAGGGAATAACCGCTCTGCCGCATCGGCAAGGGTATCTGACACCGCAGGAAGATGACCTGGCAGGTTTTCACCAGAGGTATAAAAAGTGGATGAATATCCTGTTGTAAGTAGCACCGAATGCCTGGGTAGGCCAGCACTGCCACTTACCAGGGAGCAGGCTCTCGAGTAATGAGCCTTGCAATGGCAATGTCCCAACAGGACCACACTGCAAACCAACAACACCTCGACCCTACATACCTTTGCCTTTTGATCAATGAACCTTTATCTGCTCAAACTGTTGTGTGCAGCCTCAATACCAGCCTTTAATTTTGACACCAACTCATCAATCTGTTCCAGCGTGATAATCAGCGGTGGAGAGAGCACGCAGACGTTAATGAGCGGCCTGACGATCAGCCCGAACTGGTAGCAGTAGTGATCAACCAGTTCACCCAGGGCATAATCGCGATCCAGCAGGGTGTTGCCGGTAACAGCGTCCGGTGCCTCCAGCTCTATCGCTGCCATTAAACCGAGGCCGCGAACGTTCTTCACCAGGGGCAATTCAAGCAGGCCCTGCAACTTGTCCTGAAAATAAGGCGCTACTTCCCGAACATGCTCGAGCAGTTGCTCGTTGACAATAATATCCCAGACTGCCAGGCCAGCAGCGCAGGATACGGGGTTTGCAGACCAGGTATAACCCGTGGGGAAAATATAGCCATCTGCATTGTCCAGGGAGATTTCAGCCATAACCGTGTCCGATACAGCGAAGCCGCCGAGCGGCACGTAACCCGAGGTAACACCCTTCGCGAAGGTGATAATGTCAGGGCGCACATCAAATATTGCTTCAGATGCAAACCAATGACCCAATCGGCCAAACCCTGTGACTACCTCATCGGCAATATAGATTATGCCATGAGATTTAACGGTCTCCCAGCAGCGCCGATTGTAATCCGCCGGAGGTACAATTACCCCGCCTGACCCCATCACCGGTTCAGCGATAAAACACATGACATTATCCGCGCCAATGCTGGCAATAGTGGATTCAAGCTCCTCAATAAGGAAATCACAGAAATCTTCTTCTGTTCGGTTCTGCCCGCTCTGAGACAGATCAGGTGCCGACAGAAAATGTACATTTTCTGTGTCGGTATCCATCGCAGACTTATCTCTCTCCTTACCGGAGACCGATGCAGCAAGATAAGTACTGCCGTGGTAGCCTTTATGCCGGCAAAGGATATGTTTTCGATGCGGTTTACCTTTTATATTGTTAGCTAGCTGGCAGAGACGTAGAGCCGCATCCACAGCAGTTGACCCGCCTGTGGTGAAGAATATTCGGTTGAGATCACCAGGCGTCACCGAAGCAATTTTCTGAGCAAGTTCTGTTTCACGCGGATGAAAAACCGAAAAAGTGCTTGCATAGCCGAGTTCCATGATCTGTGCAGAAACTGCATCGGCTATTTCCTGGCGACCATAGCCCACCTGCATACACCACATACCGCCGGGGCCATCAAGCAACTGATGATCGTTGTTATCGTATAAATAAACACCCTCCGCACGGCAGATCTGTGGCGTCGAATCATCTTTGCCCAGGGCGGGAAGATTAGCCCAGGGGTGTAGTAAATGCTGATTAAAATTGTCTCTTGATTTCATATGCAATAGAGGGCCATCCCGCAAAAGCAATGCCTCCTTTATCCTCAAATACTGGTTAATCTGTGCAATCGTGCCTGACCACAGAATCATGGTCGATCATCATATCCCAGAATCGTGTTAAGCGCAGGACTTAAACAATAGCAGCAATAGCGTTCGAGGGGGCCTTGTTCATCGGAGCAATTGATCAAAGCCATCCGGGACTATAAGTGTCCAGCCAGTCATGGGTATCGATTGAACATGGCCGCCACCCCTGATAAATTCAGTAAATGTCCCCTGCCAAGAAGAAGACCTGCTACCACGTTCACTACCACCTTAGAAGATACCTTCAGACTTTGAAAATAGCCGTTCGACTTACCTGTATAGTGACCCTGCTGTTCGCTGCAGGCGCTTTCAGTAACTCTACTCCAGATGATCAAGCAAGCTTAGCCGAAAAAATAAACTGCCCGCTGTTCGGGGCAGCCAGAGGACTGGATACAACCCTGACCATCCAAATACAAAACGTGCACCGCTCTTATGTCTTACACCTGCCAGAGGACTATGATTGCGGATGGAAACATCCCTTGGTGATAGGCCTGCATGGCTATACAGGATCCGGCTCAGATTTTCATCACAAGACAACCGGCATGTTCGCCAGTATCGATCGAAACAATTATATAGGGGTCTTTCCTAATGGCACTGAGTCTTCACCAGGCAGCGGTATAACCTCTTTTAACGACCTTGGCTCAAGGTTTGACAATGGCCCACAGGGCCCTACCTGCGCACCCGAATCCCACCCCTATGATGATTTCGAAAACTGCCCGAAAACAGAGCAGACACGTCAGTGTCACTGGGGAACAAGCTGTGCAGACGATCTGTTATTCCTACGCAGATTAACCGATCACCTCCAGGCCCACTACAGCATCGATGCAGGGCGAATTTTTCTTATGGGCTTCAGCCAGGGTGCACAGACCGCTGCAGGCATCGCCTGCGGTCTACAGGATAAACTGGCTGCTGTGATCCCGGTTCACGGGTTCCCCACAAGAGGATACGCCTGTGGCCCTGAAAGCAAAGTATCTCTACTGCAGATCGTTGGCCACCAGGATCAGGTCGTTAACGGACTTGGCCAGGCCAGTGCAGACGGTATGATCTACGATTCCGCAGCCACCACTGCATCAGTCTGGGCAAAAGCCCAGCACTGTGCTAAAAATGGCAATACACATTACCCCACCGTTTCCGACGGCTACCGGGGCTGGCAATGCATTGAACACGCCAACTGCGCCAGCGCCGCGTCAATTGTCACCTGCTCCTGGCAAGGCGGCCATGTCTGGGCAAAGCAGGGCACCAGAAATATCGGTTTAGAGGCTATATGGGAGTTTATGGGGAAAACTTCGAAATAAACTGACCATCAGCTATGATGCAAACTGTAAATAGACAACTAATTCATAACAATAACTTGATTTTGGTTCACAATAACCATGCTCAATGCTGGGCAGGACGATAACGGGTAAAATCAATCTAAAACAATCTAAAACAATCTAAAACAATAATGATGCTATTCAAATCCATAGAAGGCGCCTGCTGGCACAGCGCAGCAATCGTATACAGCCTGGCAACCTATACACTGGGCTGGTCCCTATTGTTCTTCTCTGGCTGGACTGGCTTCCTGCCAGGACTACTTTTGCTCGCTCATGGGCTAATTATCGGTGCCTATTTAATACATGAGTGTGCCCATAACACCGTGTTCCGATCAAACAAGCACAATGCTTCACTTGGCAAAATACTAGGCTGGCTATGTGGGTCCTGCTACGGAACCCAGGAAGATATTCGCTACAAACATTTTCGCCATCACGTGGATAATGATGATGTTGTCTGGTTTGATTACGAAGCTTTTTTCCTCCGCCATCCCCTATTTTACAGGGTCACCATACTGCTTGAGTGGTTCTATATCCCTGCCCATGACCTTCTCATGCATACCATCATGATGTTCAGCACTTTTATCATTCCGCAAAGACATTCGCAGCGAGTCCGCAATTTAATCGTTATTATTGTTCGAGGCTGCCTGATATTAACCCTCGCTTTATGGTACCCGGTAGCATTACTGGGCTACATCATCGCTTACATGCTGATGATCATCGTATTGCGGTTCATGGATGGTCTGGAACACGACTACCCTTATCATTTAAGACTCTATTCAGATGACGTCTCCGAACATAAAGGGGATCTGGCCTGGGAGCAGGAACATACCTTCAGCCCCATGATATCCTGGCGCTATCCCCGACTTAACTGGCTGGTATTAAATTTTGGCTATCACAACGCCCATCATGCCAGACCCACCACCCCCTGGTATGAATTACCCGCCCTGCATGAAAAACTATTTGGCAATTCTGCAGAAAATATAATCCCGTTATGGCCTCAGTTAGTGATGTATCATCGTTACCGCATCTATCGAATTTTTCACGATGCCCCCGGCCTGACCCCCGCCTCAGGTAACGCATTTCTCAAGGCAACCCAGCAGGCCAAAGTCACTGGCGGAAATGCGGCATCCTTCCTCACCTCCTTTTAGGACTTGCTTTGCAAAAGCTAGAAATTTACCAGTCGCTATGGGCAATGCAACAACGCATTCCAGGCAAGGCAGAGCGACCCATGCCTGAACAATTCAAGAAAATTGCTGAAGCTGGCTACGATGGCGTGTGCCTGGATCCCGCGGTTGACGAGATCAATGAGTGCCTGGCTTTAAAGTCACTTTTTAAAGAATATCAACTAAGATGTATGGTCAATGCTTTCCCATACACAGTAGAAGAACTGGAGCCGCTACTGGACATGGCAGCCAGCCTCAATGCCAGCCAGGTTAATATTATCGGCGGCGTCATGCCCTTGCAGGCCAGTGCTGCGGCCTCTGTGGTACGGTCGTGGTTAACCACCGCTGAGCACTATGCCATGCCTGTACTGATGGAAACCCACCGCAACGGCACCTTGAACGACCTGTTCTACACGCTAGAAGTGTTGCAACAGGTTCCAGAATTACGCTTATGTGCTGATCTTTCACACTTCGTGGTTGACCGGGAATTCCCCTTACCCCTAAGCGAGCAGGACGGTCAATATATAGATCGGATATTAGAACGCTCAGATTCATTTCAGGGCAGAGTATCCAATAACGAGCAAATCCAGATTGCCCTGAACTTCCCTCAGCACAAACAATGGCTTGACCAGTTCCTTGCCTGGTGGCGACAAGGGATGAGCAGGTGGACTGCACGCAATGGACAAACTGCTACCTTAAGATTCCTGGTCGAACTTGGCCCGCCTCCCTATGCCATTACAGATGGCTCCCAGCGGGAACTCAGTGATCGATGGCAAGAGGGCTTGCAGATCAAATCCCTGGTCGAACAAATCTGGCAGGACATATCGTCACAGTCGACACCCTGAACAACCTTAAAAGTAGCTTTTTCGTGAACTCTACTGCTGTGCCGGCAATTTCTATCCAGGCCGCACGGTCATTATTTGATCCGGCTTTACCTATCTTTTCCGCGTTGATTGCATACCTTACAACAAACACAGTTTCTGGAGTGCAGGTAGACCATGTGGTTATGGTTACAGTTTTTCAGGACGGGCGCTCGATAACGTTGACAGCCCAGGGAGAACTCAGGATGGTTTAGCTTTCTGCATCGCTTCAAGATAGTGAAGCGCTTTCCGCGAAATAAGTGAAAATTCCGTATTTTCGATGGAACACTGCTTGATAATTCTGACTTTCATCGTCCCTGGCCAGAATTTTTCAAGATGCTGAGCCACCTGAAGCGCTATCTCATCATGACTGCCATTTGCACTCAAATTAAGGGCAATCTGATTGATCATTTTAACGGGATGTGTCATTGGCGCTCCCTTCTAATCCAACCCTTTCAACCCGGCAAACGCTGTGGGCCAGTATAGATTACATGACGTTCTGGTCTAGTAAACGCCACCAGCGTCAGACCACTTTGACTGGCCAGTTCAATCGCCAGTGAAGTTGGCGCTGAAAGCGTTGCCAGTAACGGTATATTTGCACTGGCCGTCTTAAACACCATCTCATAGCTGGCGCGACTGGTAACCAGGGCGAACCCTGGGCTATTAGCATCACCTCGCCGGCTTCTGGCACCCAGTAATTTATCCAACGCATTATGGCGACCCACATCCTCGCGAATAATTAGCAATTCCCCGTTGACGCTACACCAGGCAGCCGCATGTACAGCCCCTGTCTGCCTTTGTAATTCCTGCCTCTCCCCCAGCGTAACCAGGGCACTTTGCACAGCGCTGTGAGTCACCTGAATATCTGATGTTATCAACGCAGGTTTATTCATGACCTGATCTAGAGATTCTATTCCACAAATGCCACAACCTGTTCGACCTGCCAGAACCCGACGCCGATGTTTGAGTCGTGCAAAGGGCGCTTCTGTTATCTTCATGGCCAATTCAATGCCTTTGGGCGTTATATTCTCTTTACAATCCAGCAGTTGAACCGGTGAATCCAGAATACCCTCACTCATGCTGAAACCAATTGCAAAGTCTTCCAGGTCACTGGGTGTCGCCATCATTACAGCATGAGATATATCGTTGTAAACCATCGCCACAGGCATTTCTACAGCGACCTGATCCACGCCAGAAACAACCTTGCCTGCCTGCCAGACAACTCGTGAAAGCGCTTTCGTTTTAACTAGATCATTCATAGCTGTTGGGCTTCTTCCAGCAGCCTAAGCTGCTCATCATGGTAGTCCTTCTGTCGCCTTTGCCAGTTTGATGGCTGGCTGACCTTACTCACCTGCACCGCGGTGACTTTATATTCTGGACAGTTAGTTGCCCAATCACTGTTATCGGTGGTGATCACATTGGCGCCGGAAACCGGATGATGAAACGTTGTATAGACTACGCCGGGCTTGACTCGGTCCGTTACCTCAGCATGCAGTACAGTTTCCCCCACCCTGCTCTGTATGCCTATCCAGTCACCCGGTCTGATACCACGTTCCTCAGCATCATGAGGGTGGATTTCCAAAGTATCTTCGGCATGCCACTGACTGTTGTCCGTGCGTCTGGTCTGGGCACCGACATTATACTGAGACAAAATGCGCCCGGTTGTTAAAAGCAATGGGTACTTCCGGTTAGCACGTTCATCGGTGGGAACATACTCGGTAATTGCAAAGAAACCCTTACCACGGACGAACTCGCCAACATG
>JAPKEK010000518.1 GCA_028822125.1 Pseudomonadales bacterium
CCTACAGGTAAATGGAGGATTACATGTCCGAGGTAAATATAACTTTGCAGGAGGCCTATGATTTAGCTTTTTCCTGTCTCACGCAGCATGGTTGCAACGATGAAAATGCTGCGGCTGCTGCTCATCGCATGATCCAGGCAGAGGGTGATATGTGCCATGCTCATGGTCTGTTTCGACTGCCATGGTATGTCGGTGGGGTTAGATCAGGCAGGGTCAACCCAGGTGCGCTGCCAAAGGTTAATAAACTGGCATCATCGGTGGTGAAGGTTGATGGTGACAATGGCTTTGCCCCGTTGGCCCAAAAATTCGCCCACGATCCTCTGGTTGACTGCGCCCGTGAAAACGGGATTGCGGTTCTGGCTATAACGAACATGTTTCACCTAGCAGCCATGTGGCCAGAGGTTGAGGCGTTGGCTGAAGATGGATTGTGCGGGATTGCAGTGACTGCCTCGTACCCCTATGTTGCGCCCGCCGGTGGCTTAAAGGCACTGTTTGGTACAAACCCTATGGGGTTTGCATGGCCGCGCCGGGATGGACCGCCGCTGGTCTTTGACCAGGCGTCATCAGCCATTGCGCGGGGTGAGATTCAGATTGCCGCACGCGATGGTCAGCGTGTGCCAGTCACCGCAGGTATCGGTCCGGATGGACAACGCACAACCGACCCCAATATCGTTCTGCAGGGTGCGCAGCTGGGGTTTGGTGGTTACAAAGGCGCGTCCCTGGCGATGATGGTGGAACTCCTGGCTGGGCCGTTGATTGGCGAATTTCTGAGTTTTGAGGCCGAGGCGGATGATGCAGGTCGGGGCGGGCCTCCCAAAGGAGGCGAACTGATAATTGCCATTGACCTGGCACGTTTTGGAAACCCTGAAGACATAATCACCCATGGTGAGGCATTGTTTCAGGAAGTTCTTAAACAGGATGGCGTACGTCTTCCAGGCGATCGCCGATTTAAAGCGCGTGAACTAACAAAGCGTGATGGTATAAAGATCCCTGAATCCCTTTATAACGAGATCATGAGCCTGCGTGCTTAACCTGAAATAGCAATTGTACCGGCTGACCTTTATGCCCGACTAAGTAGATTGATGAATTCACGGTGATGGTCGCTAGGGTAATTAGGAGGCCTCAGCAATGCAGTCTCCGTCATTATGCTCTCCTGTGGTGATAGAATTTGGGTGGTTAACCTATGACTGGTTAGACTGCACTTTACTAGAAGACACCTTTCCATGCTGACAACATTGCTCGAGTTTCCTGTCGAAGCGCAAGTTAAGTTCAACTTGGGTAGATTCGGTTTCATGCTGCTATAGTGCAAACATACCAATTCGTTGCAAAACTCCGCGCATTGCTTATTATGGCGACTGACGTTTGGTTCAAACCCACTCGGTAATTTGGTTAGCCCAGAGAGTAAGCACTTTTATGTTTAATAACCTGACAAACTATGAAGATGATCCCATTGAGGCCTTGTTCAAACGAATCGGTGCCGATAAATCAGCCGATAAAATTGACCTTGGCATTGGTGTTTTCAGGGATCATTCAGGGCAAGTCCCTGTTATGCAGGCAGTGGTAGAAGCAGAACAGCAGTTGCTGAAACAGAATGCTTCCAAGGCCTATATGTCTCCTCTTGGTAATATGGATTATTGCGCTGACATGGAACGCTCGGTTTTTGGTGCCGATCATGAGGCCCTGCAACGCATTGTGTCTGCGCAAACACCCGGGGCAGGTGCCGCCCTGCGCGGCGCTGCAGAGTTTGTGCAAAGTCTCAGCCCAAAGGCAACCGTCTGGTTTGGGTCTCCCTGCTGGGGCCACCAAATAGAATTTTTCGAGCGGGCAGGGCTGAGGATAAAGCAGTATCGCTACTACAATAGGGTGGCAGGTAAGCTCGATTTTACCGGCATGTTGGAAGATTTAAGCGCCCTGCAGGAAGACGACGTTTTGCTACTGCATGGTTGCTGTCACAACCCGACAGGGGAAGATCTTAGCCTGTCTCAGTGGCAGAGAATTGCAGAAGTTGTCAGGGAAAAACGGGTAGTACCACTGGTGGATATTGCCTATCAGGGTTTTGGCAGTGGTATAGACGAAGATGTTGCCGGTGTTCGCTTGCTTGCGGGCCAGGTCCCGCAGTTAATTCTAACGGTATCGTCTTCAAAAACGTTTGGGATTTATCGCGAGCGAGCAGGTCTGCTCTCTATTGTTCATCGGGTCAATGCAAGTGCGGATAGCCTGCGACGGAAATTGCGCGATACGCTGCGCCAGTTGTATTTTATGGCGCCTAATCACGGCGCAGCCATCGTCCATGAAATTCTATCATCTGAATCGCTACAGCAACTATGGCGAGACGAGTTAAATGCGGTACGCCATCAGATCGTTGAGATGCGAGGTGCCCTGAAAGTAACGCTGGAGGAGGTCAATCCTAGTTTTGATGCAAGTTTTATTCAGCGCCAGAAAGGGATGTTTTCCTGTTTACCGTTGTCAGCAGTGCAGCAAATGCGGATGGAGCAGCAGCACCATATCTACATGTTGCCGAACGCCCGGGTCAATGTTGCGGCGATGTCAACTGAGCAATCCAAGGCATTAGCCAATGCATTTTCTGCGATAATTGGTGAGTGACGTTAGCGTCAATGGTGCGCTGGTGACAACACATTTAATCAACGATTTTCTTTGTAGAGTTAACAAGAATTTAGCTATTCGATGATTTTCAGGTCAGCGGCCGGGAAAACAGCTTCGCTTTGATAATGGGTAATGGGTAATGGGTAATGG
>JAPKEK010000519.1 GCA_028822125.1 Pseudomonadales bacterium
AAAAGGGCGAGAGTCTCGGGTCTGGGGGCTTGTTTCAGTACGGGTGGTGACCTCTTCGAATTTGGTGGTTTTGCCAATTCAGCGGATGCTCATAGGGTGCGGACATTAAGTTTGCCGAGTCGAGTACTGGCAGAGCATGGTGACCGGGTAGAGTTTAACCTGCATGGCGCCTGTATCGGTTCAGGAATAGAGATTCCAGCCTTTGCGAGTCATGTGACAGCCCGGCGTAAAACCTTCTTTCAATTACCAGAAATATCCCTGGGTCTCATCCCGGGGGCGGGTGGCTGCGTGAGTATTCCCAGGCGGATAGGTCGGCAGCGAACTGCTTACTTTGCGCTTAGTGGAAAACGGATCAACGCCCGCACGGCACTGGAATGGGGGCTAATTGACGCTATCGTGGATTAACACGCCGGCACGCCAGGTGGCAATGACCTGATTAGCGTTCAGATTCTGTCGAGCCTTGCGCCAATTGCAGTTAAGCAAGCACATATGAGCCATTTCGCCCGTCTCAAGTTTCCTCTGGTGCCCCGGATTATCGAGTTCTCCCAGGAACAGCGAAATTGCCTGTTCCGGAGTCAGCGCTTCTGAAGTATTTATTGTCCTACTGTTATAGCTTTGACGAGTTACTGCAGCCTGCATTGCCCGCCATGGATCGGCATTACCAAATGGTGCATCAGTGCCGCCAGCGAGTTCAATCCCGTAATCAAGGAATCCCCTGCATCGATAGAGTCCGGGGATGTCTTCATGGCTTATGTCGCTTAGGTATTGGTCACCGCGTTCCAGAATGAAATTGGGTTGAGTCACCACAAGGAGGTTGAGCTCTGACAGTGATTCCAGAAGCTTGCTTGGAACAATGGAGGCGTGTTCAATTCTGTCGCCCTTGACCGGCCCTGCTTCAGATATTGCTGCCAGTGCAAATACCAGCTCTATTTCGGTCACGCAGTGAAAAGCAACTGGCCTGGATTCACAATGGCTTTCAATGATGAGCCTACAGACCTCGTAGAAGTCCGGTAGCCTGGCTTCGTGCAGATGAACCTTAGTGGGTCCTATTTTCAGTCTGTTTCCATATAGCGGTCCTTCCAGCCTGGATAAGCTTGGTCGGCCGGCAATTACGATATCCTGAAGCAGCTTATTTTGTTGTTGTTGAGAGGATAGGTAATTAACGACAAATTGATCGTTGTGGGGTGTCATATCGGTAGCCAGTCCCACGCCAAAGCGGGCCAGATTGTGACTGATTTGGCTAAGATCCGGCGGAGAAGCAGCAAGTCGTTGGTGAAGCCACAGATCTTCATCATAAAGCTGGCCTTTGTCCCAGGACATGCCAGGCGGCTGATCCTCTTTTGAACCAGGCCCGAGAATTTCCAGACCTTTTGAATTAATAATCCAAAGCCGGCCACTGCGATGCTGGATTCTGACGGGCCTGTCTGGCAGGTGTTGATCTAACCAGTGTCTATCGATGATGCCTGCTACAGATTCATGATAGGCCACCCCTCTTATCCAGGTAGTGCCCGCGCTTTGTTGTTCGAGCAGGTGGGCTAAGGCCGTCTCGGTATTGATCTCTGGCGGCCCACAGACGATGGATGCTGATCTGGCTGCAAGTGCCAGCAGATGAATATGGTGATCTGCAAGGGATGGCAACAGGGTGCCGCCCCGGGCATCGATCACTTCTTCCTGATCGAGTCTGGTGAGTGTGCCCATGGCTGTTATTTTAGATCCTGTGATGCGAACGTCGATCAGAGGCTGAGCGATTGCCGTGTGGTTGTATATTTCTGCGTTCGTTATGAGGATAGAGTCACCTGCATTATCAATACTTGTTTGCTGTATTCTTCTAGCTGACCCATCACGCAATTGCCCATCGTAAGCTCGATTAGGTTGGCTGCATTAGTTGTCACCGATTGTTTCAGTTAAATTGCTGAGTGTCCTGGACTTTGGATCAATCAGCGAAACTGCGCAATGAGAGCGATGAGGCTACCACAAGCAACAAGACTGATAGTGTAGCCAGATATTGTTTGCTGCGCCCGCGTTAATGGCGTTATTGTCCTTCATCAGTCAAATCGATGTCTTAGTTTCAGGGCGATCAGGCAATCGGTTAATCCTACCGGGCCAATTTAAATATTTGATCCAGCCCTTGGTTTGTCCGGCTGAATTGTTGGTGAGAAATTCCCTGGCTGGCAGGTTAGAAAACAATAGAGCACAGGAATGGATACATATTTTTATTGTACGGTTGTTGTTAGACGAGCTCTTTCAAATAGAATGAGGAGACTGATTGCGCAGATGCCCAGGCCAAAAAATTCTCTGGCTTCTTCAATATAAGGTTTCTCAGGGGACATTTCAGCTATCAGGTCAGCTGGCACGCCGAGTTCAAAGAGATCTACCGGCGCTTGTGACAGCGTTCCCATGCAGAAAGCAAGGCCCACTGCGGCTAAGTGGATGACCCAGATCTTTTGGCGTTCAATGAGTTCAGCGAACCAGAGCAAGCTGCACAGCAAGTAGACCATAGACCAGGGCAAAGGGTCGGGGTCATTTAACTGGAGGATACTGAATCCAGCAAAAACCAGAATCCATATCCAGCAATGTAACTTTCGACGTGCGTTCATTGTGATCCAGGCCCTCCAATGATGAGACTGAAATAAACGATTGATGTAACGTTTTATTGTAAAGGAAATTAACTAACGTGAGGGTTTACAAGGGGCAATAACAATAAAGAATTTGGTGGAGCCAGGCGGGATCGAACCGCCGACCTCCTG
>JAPKEK010000520.1 GCA_028822125.1 Pseudomonadales bacterium
CGACGTCGTCGCAACTATGCGCAATCCAGCCGCTAGCGATTTGGCTGAAATTGCCGAGCGAGAATCCCTGACGATGCGGGTCGTGTCAATGGATGTTGGCGATGCTGCTTCAGTCGAGTCCGTATTCCAGGAATACGCTGACACGGTGGATGTGTTGGTAAACAATGCCGGCATATTATCCCTAGAGGCGATTGAAGATGAAAGCATGGATAATTTCGAAGCGCTGATGCAGACCAATTACCTGGGTGCAGTGCGATGCTGTAAAGCGGTATTGCCTGCTATGCGGACTAAAGAAGCGGGATGTATTATTAATGTTACCTCTATTGCCGGTAAAATCCCCATATTCGCTGAAGCCGCTTACGGCGCATCAAAGGCTGCGCTGGAGAGCTTCTCTGAAGTGTTAGCGCAGGAAGTGTTAAGTTTCGGAGTCAGGGTTTACATCGTCGAGCCAGGCATTATTTCTACGCCTATGGCAACGTCAGAGCTTCCAGCTTTTAAGGCTGACTCTGTTTATTCCGCGGGACGTCGCATGACTGCTCTCTACCAAAATGCGGCCCAAATGCCAGCGCCTGCTAGCATTGTAGCCGAAAAGATACAGTACCTGATTGAATCCGAAGAAGATGTGCTTCGGCATCCGGTGGGACCAGATGCCTTGCCTTTCCTGGGCTGGCGATTGACCTCCAGCGACGAGACATTTCGTGACAATGTCGGCGTTAGTTCGGATGCCGAGTTCAAGTCCAGACTATTGCGGAATACGATGATTGATCTGGGCGAGTTCCTCGCCTGAGAAATCCGCATGCAGTCACTTCGAATTGAGTAGGCCCAACTTGACGATGAAGGCAAGTCCTGCGTGGATGCAATTCTTACCGGGACAGGCTGCGAGCAACTGTTGGGCAGACCCTAACGTTGAGTGATTCCGATTCAGAGTCGCAGGTTCCCAGCCAGCGTCGACTACAACGACCACCGGACTTCACGGGTCGGCAACTCAATCATTTTTACCAGGTAGCGTTGCGCCACGGCCTACCGGGTTTGTTGCTTGGCTGCCTGCTGCTGATCACTTCGGCTGAAGTACTAACGGGGCAACTGAGCCGATTCCTTGCAACGCCCACACCCTATGTCCTGGGTGCACTTGCGATCCTGCTGTTCACACTTTTTTGGGGGTGGTACCTAGACAGGACAGTCTCAATCGCCCAATCAGGTTGGATCCTGTACCTGCTGTTTGTTTCTATCTGGGAAGAATGGGCTTTTCGGGTTGCGGTGCCGATCGTTTTGGTGGGTACCGGGCTGGATCCCCGGGTTGCCATTATCGGCAGCAATATTCTGTTTGGCGCAATGCATTACTTCACCCTGCGCTGGAAGGCTACCTGGTGCTTCCTCGCCTTTCTTGGCGGCATGGGATTAAGCCGCCAGTACATAGAAAATGGAGATCTGTTAATCCTGATTGGCATTCACTGGATCGCGACTTCCCTCAATACACCCCGGCACCCGGGAAAACGAGCAGCTTCAGGTAAGGATTTAAGGTAGTCGCGCCGACAGAAACGATTCGCCCAGCTTGTGCTTACTCCCTTTCGGTCGGCCATTGGGATTACGGCTCTCCCCCGGTAGGTACCTTCCGCGTTTATCTCTCATATATTACGCCTGTTGTTGTTTGACGTCAGCGCCTATGGAACAAATTAACGGGATTTCCTAAGAGAGGATTTCTGGTTCATCGTAATGACCATTACGGGGGTGAAGATGAAACAGAAATCGCAGACAAGACAGACGGGTGCAGCCTTAAAGAACGATTCCTGATCTTTCGCTCGCAGAGAGCTTTTAGGGTCATTAAGTAAAGCCACCACAACTATCCCAAGAGAGGCAAGAAGCTCTTTAGAGGCACCGTATTGCTTCGAAGCGTTGAGCATTAAATTGAACACCAATGAATCACCGTCAAAACTAATTAATGGCGCTCTTTTTGACTTAGTCCATTTCAACCTTATTGGAACAGAATTGGGGTCTCCAGAAACTCTAACTCCAATATCAAATCCTTTCCCGAGCCGATACTTTGTTTTTTCAGATCTTCTGAGCTACCTCAATACAAGGATATTGCTTCCGGCCTGAACTCTTCCCAATGAGTACCAGCATCGCTCTGGGCAGTTCGAACAGCATCCTGGACACCTTTAGCCGGTATTACTGCAGACTTTTGAACATTGAGACCGGACAGGTGATGCTGCGCCAGACTGCGCTGAAAAGGCTATACAGGCCAATCTTAAAATTACATATTCGTAAATATTTAATTGAGAAGGAACGTTGTCAAACTTATCGATCAGTATTTTCAAGAACGGTACAAGCAAAAATTACACCCATGAATTGGCGGGATATTTTGGGGGATGGCAACCTTTTGATCATCTAAAGGAACACAACCTCACCTAGAAGACGAAACGGGCTGCGTAAGGTCGATAGAAATTATAATTGGCTGATGATTGATGAATAAGCGTAAACACCAATAGTCGTATAGCTAAAACCCGGGATCAAAGCGTCAAGAATGAACCCGTTTAATTTGGTGCACTGGCCGGGTGACCTCTCTTTAGAAAAAGGTTAATTTCGTACCACTAGAGCTCCCGCAACTAGTGCATTCCTTGCATGTACTTGTATCACATGAATGCGCCCCGCAAGCCTTACAGCAGGTGTTACCTTCCTTTGTATCACATGAATGGGCCCCATCAGACCCCATGAAAGTTTTCATTCCAAACCCGCCAAGTAATCGT
>JAPKEK010000521.1 GCA_028822125.1 Pseudomonadales bacterium
CTGGTGCCGGCAGTCTCTATGAGGCTGTGGGCGGAGGAACGGAAATCTGGTTCAATCGAGCTGCTGTTAACTTTACCGATTAGCCAGTTCAATGCTGTTGCCGGGAAGTTCCTGGCAGCCTGGTCGTTTACCGGTATGGCTCTGATTGGCACCTTTCCGTTGTGGATTACGGTTAATTATCTGGGTGATCCTGATAATGGTGTTATTTTTGCGAGTTATATAGGCAGCTGGTTCATGGCGGGTGGCTTTCTGGCGATCGGATCCTGCACCTCTGCGCTCAGTAAGAGCCAGATTATTGCGTTTATTACCTGCGGTTGTATTTGCTTGCTTTTTGTTCTTGCTGGATTCCCTCTGGTACTAGCAGCATTTCAGTCCTGGCTGCCGCAAGTGTTGCTGGATACCATTGCCAGCTTGAGTTTTTTAACGCATTTTACTGCGATTTCGAAAGGTGTACTGTCTCTTCAGGACTTTCTCTATTTCGTATCCATGATTTTATTCTGGTTGCTGCTGACCTCAGCAGTGATCGATGCGAAGCAAGCGGATTAAGAGGAAAAACCTGTGAAAAAATACCTAAATTCAGTTTCCGGTGTCGTCTTTATCCTGTGCGGCTTTCTTGTGTTCAGTGTTTTTAATAACACTTTTTTCCATAATGTACGGTTGGACTTAACTGAGAATAAACTGTTCACCCTGGCTGAAGGCAGCCGGGAAATTGTGGCGGCTCTGGATGAACCGATCCATCTGTATTTTTTCTTTTCGGAGAAGGCAAGTGCTGATCTTACCTCACTACGAACCTATGCAGATCGAGTGGCTTCACTGTTGGAGGAATATGCACTGCTCAGCAATGGAAAGATTCAACTGAGCAGGGTGAACCCTGAACCCTTTTCGGAACAGGAAGACCAGGCCGCGGCTTTTGGCCTTCAGGCGATACCGGTCTCAGCCAGTGGAGATGAACTTTATTTTGGTTTAGCGGGCACTAACGCGCTGGATCAGGTTGAAATAATCAGCTTTTTTCAACCGGATAAGGAGGAATTTCTGGAATATGAGGTCAGTAAAATGATCTATGGCTTGAACACAACAGGAAAACCCAGAGTCGGCTTGCTGTCGTCGTTACCGGTGCGCAGCAGCGTCGACCCGAATACCTTTCAGCCTTCGCCGGGCTGGGTTGCCATTAGCCAGTTGGATTCCTTTTTCAAAGTCATTGAAATTGAAGCCACGGCTGATGCTTTGTCGGATGATCTGGAGCTGCTGATTTTGTTGCACCCGAAAAATCTGACCGAAGCGATGCAGCATTCCATAGACCAATACCTGATGAAAGGGGGTAAGTTGCTTGCTTTTATCGATCCGCTGGCAGAGATGGATCGGCCAGCCCAGGCTAATCCGATGATGCCGGTGCTACCCCAGGGTCAATCATCAGATTTGAATTGGCTGACGCAAGCCTGGGGTGTCACGCTTCGATCATCGGTGGTGCTGGGTGATTCGCATAATGCTTTGACCGTAAGCAGTGCTGCCGGCATGCCGGTCAGGCACATGGCAATATTAGGATTGGGTCCGGCTGCATTACGAGCAGATGATGTCATCACCGCTGGTCTGGAGAGCCTGAATTTCTCTACAGTCGGTATTCTGGATATCGACGAAACCAAGGATGTGGCAGTGACACCGCTGATACTGTCCAGCGAGTTTTCGGGTCCTCTGGATGCTGTTCAGTTTCAATTCCTCAGAGATCCCTCTGATTTACAAAAAAGTCTGAATGTCACAGGCCAGGCTTATCCTATTGCTGTACGATTCAGTGGACCTGCACGATCATCGTTTGCTGTTGATGCTGAAGCTGAAGCTGTTGGGCAGGATGGCAGTACAGACTCGGTTGGTTATACAGACGGTCTCAATTTTATTCTGGTTGCGGACACAGATGTTCTTTCTGATCGTTTGTGGGTACAAGTGCAGAATTTCTTTGGCCAGGAGATTGCCTCGCCCTGGGCTGATAATGGTGATTTTCTGGTTAATGCTGTGGACAATCTGGGTGGTAGTGCTGCCTTGATCAGTGTTCGTAGCCGAGGACGGTTTACCCGCCCGTTTGAGGCTGTGCAGAGTATCCGCAGACAGGCGGAAGCAAAATACCTTGAGAGCGCAGAGGCCTTGCAGTTGCGCCTGACTGAAACTGAAAGGAGACTCAGCGAATTACAGTCATCGAAAGTAAATGACATGAGCTTGAGCCTGTCACCTGAAGAAGAAAGTGCTTTATTGCAGTTTCAGGAAGAAAAACTGGTGATTCGTAAACAACTCCGCGACGTTCGGCATCAACTGGATAAGGATATTGAACAGCTTGGCACAACACTGAAGTTCCTCAATATAGCGTTAGTGCCGATTTTACTTACCCTGCTGCTGCTTGGCATTAACCTCATGCGGGCCAGGGCAGAGGAGCGTAGCTTATGACAGCGCGTAGGCCCTGGTTTGGTTTCCTCATTCTCGGCATCATGCTGGTCGCTGTTTGGCAGCATTATCAGACAACTGGATCTCGGCCAGCGGCACTGGCCCTGTTTCCCGAGTTACCTACCCGTCTTGCAGGACTCAGCTCGCTACAGGTGCAATCTCAAGCTGACAAGGTGACCTTATTGCGTCAGGAAGATGGCTGGGTAGTCGCTGAGCGCGACCACTATCGAGCAGATTTTTCTAAGATTAATTCGCTTGTGGAAGCCCTGGCCAAGGCCAGGCTCGTTGAAAGGAAGACTGCTAAATCAGC
>JAPKEK010000522.1 GCA_028822125.1 Pseudomonadales bacterium
CCTGCTCGCTTCTCTAATAGCATTTTGCCAGTCAGTTTTTTGCAATTCTCCCTGTTCATTTTTTATCAGGGGCTGGTTCAGACGGTCTGGATCCTTGTGGATCTCCAGGAATGCGAGTCCTTTGTGGCAGGCAAATCCTTTACTGACAGGATGTTCCCGGTCTGGATCAAGACGCTGGATGGTGTTATCTGCCACCTGCGCGACTAAGCCACAGGATGGTTCGCAGATCCGGCAGAAGGTGCGAACAGTTCGAATATCAGCCATATTTTTCCCCTGATCAGAGATACCTTGGTTTTAAGGTTCAAACGTTTTAGCATCGAGCCTTTCATGTGAATGTATCGTTGTCAACGATAGAAGTGCGGGTATGACTGGAAGTTAAAGACAATGACTGCCTGGATGGTTCAGGTTAACAGTGGCAGTATTTACAGGTAATGCCAGGAGAAAGACCAGACGATAGGTCAAGACCTGGGTATCTAGCAACTAACAGCTGTATCGAAAGGTCTAGGTCTTTAGGGCCAGTTAGGGGATCGGGCCATAGCGGCCGTTACAGTTAAGGTCACAATCAGAGGCAGGAATAATGAGTGAAAGTAGAGGTGTTGTGGTAACCGGTGCTGCCGGCGCGCTAGGCAGGGCTGTGGTCAGTCACTTCGAAAGTCGAGGTGATCGTGTTGCGGTACTGGATTATAGTGACGAGATTAATATCACAGCATTTCCCCGACCTTCACAGAATAGACTTTTGGTTGCCTGTGACCTGACTGAGCGCAACGCTTGTCGTGTTGCCGTAAATAAAGTCCGCGAGGCGTGGGGCAATATCGACGTACTATGTAATGTGGCGGGTGGTTTTATCATGGGTGAAGCGGTGCACCAGACCAGTGATGAGACATGGAATGCTTTGTTCGACCTAAACACAAGGTCGATCATGTATATGGCCAGTGAGGTTGTGCCTCTGATGCAAAAGCAGCGCGGCGGTAAAATTGTCAATGTATCAGCCAAGGCTGCCTTGTCGGGTCTATCGAATATGGGCGCTTATCTAGCTTCTAAAGCTGCTGTCATGCGTTTGACAGAGAGTATGTCACAAGAACTGCGCCATTCCGCGATTAATGTGAACTGCATATTACCGGGCATTATAGATACACCACGTAACCGCGCGGATATGCCGGATGCAGACCATGATAAATGGGTTTCACCATCAGATTTAGCAGAGGTTATAGGTTTTCTCGCTTCTGATGCGGCTAAGGCGGTGCATGGCGCGAGTATACCCGTTGAAGGATTAAGCTAATATGAGCGAAGATCAGAATAATATCAAACCCTGGGTCCGGCTTGGTTCTGAGATGATAGCGGATTGCCGCGTTCTCAAGGTTCAGCAAACTCGCTCGGTTTCACCATTGACTCAAAAAGAGCATTCTTTTTATGTGTTTGATACTGTGGACTGGGTTAATGTGCTACCCATTACCGCAGCCGGCGACGTCGTTTTCGTAAAACAGTATCGTCATGGCAGTGATGCTCTCTCACTGGAAATTCCCGGCGGTATGGTTGATGAGGGCGAGTTACCCATAGATGCTGCTGCTCGTGAATGCCTGGAAGAAAGTGGCTTCCGGGCCAGCGGACTGACCTCACTGGGCGTGCTCAACCCCAACCCTGCTGTTTTTAATAACCGCCTGCATACCTTTATCGCCACTGAGGTGACCCAGGTAGGTGCTATTGTCAATACCGCGACGGAAGAGACGGTAGTAGAACTGGTGCCGGTATCCGATTTAGAAGGTCTTCTGGTCAGTGGCAAGATCGATCATGCGCTGGTAGCGGCGACGCTGTGGCGTTACCTGTATTTTCGTCAGCGAAGCTAGTTTGTCCAGTCGCTGTGGCGCAAAGAACGAGCCCGGGCAGTAAAGGTCAGCTAAATGGATCAGTTACAACTCAGCCAGGCTGGTTGCTATGGGAAGTGCTTCATCGATTAATAACTGTCTTTGCCGGAAATTTTCCCTGGCGTTAGCATCAGGCGTTCTCGAGGACTGCCAGACGGAAAGATCGCGATACCAGGTTAGAAGCAGGCCCTGCCTGCTGGCGTGACAGGTATCTTCCGTAAACAGACCGAACACTTCTGATTCAAAACCCTGTTCAAATGTCCGCCAGGCATTTTCTGAAAGTCTTATGAGGTCTGGAATATGCTGAGCATCGAGTTGCCAGAATCGGAAAACATAGATGCCGGGGGTTACTAAGGGGGCGTGCTGCACAGGTCTGATGCTGGGTAACAGCTGCAGTCGTTTAAGGGTAACTGAATTGTTAACCAGGAAGTCGCTTTTGTATTGATCGGCCTGACTGTAGGTCAGCAGGTAGATTTCGTTGCTGGCCAGGCCAAATAAACCCCGAAATATCCCGATAGTGGAGATGCCCTGGCTGGCCAGTTGTTCGACTGCAGCAGCCCGGGTATCTACTATCAAACTAGTACAGTCCCGGGTGCTGGGGCGCTTGATATGATGTAGGCAGTAGTAGCTCATATTGACGCGGTCTCTACAGGTTTAAACCACCTTTGAACTCCTAGACGCTGTGTGGCCGGGTAAAATTTTCAAGTTTATTGGCGTGAATCATGCGCTGGATGTCCCTGACATAGTCAATTCCTCTGGAAGAGTAGGCTAACAAGCCTTCGGCTAGCTGTGAGCCCTGCGCAGGGGCACGCAGATCACGCTGGTCTTGTCTTAACTGTCTCAGTAAGGCGTAGGCGCGATGACGGTTTAAGT
>JAPKEK010000523.1 GCA_028822125.1 Pseudomonadales bacterium
AGGGTTGCGTATTCGTCTGTATGCTGGAAAGTAGGAAACTCCCGCTTGACATGTTCCGGGGCTCGAAACAAGACCCCAACATCCGCAGCGGCTAGCATAGTCGTATCATTATACGAATCTCCTGCTGCAAACACCCTGAAATTCAATTGTTTGAAGGCCTCAACGGAACGACGCTTGGGGTCTTGCTGCCGCAATTGATAACCCGTGACCTTGTCCTCCGGGGAAACGATCAATTTATGACAGAATAAGGTTGGCTGGCCTAACTTGGCTATCAAAGGCGTGGCAAACTGGTAGAAGGTGTCAGATAAAATAACAACCTGATAAGCCTGCCTGAGATCATCCAGAAATGCCTTGGCACCCTGCATTGGCTCGAGACCCGCAATCACCTCCTGAATATCAGCCAAACACAGGCCATGTTCTTGCAAATGCCCCAAGCGCTTATTCATCAGCTGGTCATAGTCCGGAATCTCTCGGGTCGTTACCTTCAAATCCTGAATGCCTGTTTTTTCAGCAAAAGCGACCCAGACCTCAGGAATCAGCACCCCTTCTAAATCCAAACATACCATATCCATAAATGACCGCTCCTAGGCTTTCACTAACCGCGGCGAATTGTTTCATGTCATTCGCTCAGCAGCAATCATTTCCATGGCAAATACTCGATTAAATGAAGTGGCCCGGGTGTTAATAACAGTGCGGTCAAAACAATCCGTCAAGAAAATAAAAGCGTAGTACTGGCGGCCCAGGCAGATGCCTGCAAAGCCGGTCCTGGCATCAACGCCTGATTGTGAGCACGACTCGCCTGATCGGTGAACCACTGGGCGCGCGAATTCGGCTCAAACGTTCAGCTGAGGCCCCCTTCGAGCAGGTAGCCACAGATATTAAAGCGGCCATTTAAAACTTCTATTTCACAGGCAATGAGAGATTCGAGAACAATGCATCCACTTCGCTTTGGTTAACAGCATTAAAAGCCTCCTCGACACGATCTCGAGTCAGGTGTGGAGCAAACAACTCGAAGAATTTATACATATAACCACGCAGAAAGGTTCCCCGCAGGCAGCCTATCATGGTGGTACTATAATCAAACAGGTGACTGGCATCCAATGCAACCAGATCACTATCAGACTCCTGATCATAAGCCATTTTAGCAATAATCCCGATCCCCAGTCCTGAGCGGACATAAGTCTTAATGACATCGGCATCCGTAGCCGTGAACACCACTTTAGGCTCTAACCCAGCCCGGCTGAAAGCTTCATCTAATTTTGATCTACCGGTAAACCCAAACACATAGGTTACCAGGCGGTAATTTGCTACCTGTTCAAGGGTTATGCTGTCAACTCGTGTCAGCGGATGCTCCCTTGGAACGACAATACACCTGTTCCAGTTGTAGCAAGGCAACATAATCAACTCACTGAAATGTTCCAGGGCCTCTGTTGCAATCGCGAAATCAACTTCTCCCTGGGATGCCAGTTCAGCGATCTGAACGGGGGTACCCTGATGCATATTAAGCGAAACATCCGGATAGCTTGCTATGAATGATCTGATCACATTGGGCAGCGCATATCGAGCCTGAGTATGGGTTGTTGCCAGGTTCAGACTACCTTTCTTTTCATCCTTGAATTCCTGCGCAACTGTTTTGATACTGCCGACCTCACGTAGAATTTCACCAGCCTTGGCGATGACCAATTTACCTGCAGGGGTAATTCGAGTTAAGTGCTTGCCGCTTCTGGAGAATATTTCCAAGCCTAATTCATCCTCCAACAACCTTATCTGCTTACTGATACCGGGTTGCGATGTATACAGGCTTTGCGCAGTCGCCGACACATTCAAGTCGTGCCTGGAGACTTCCCAGATATAACGGAGTTGCTGAAGTTTCATGCTAAACCTTGATTCAAGAAGCGCACATTATAAACAAAAAGTTTATATTCCGTTATATTTATTCTATATAGATATATACAAAAAGCGCCGGATCGAGTGATCCTGATCGCCATGAGGCAGATTACTGCCCCAACTGTACTACCGCACGAAGCCGAAAGCCCGCGTGCTACTGAATTCGGTCTGATTTAACCCGATCTAATTTAGCAAATACCCGGTCTAGTTTCCTGGTGCTCATCGCCTCAGTTAAGTCTCGATGGTATTTCCACCTGCCCCGGGCCGGGACCTCCAATCGCTGCTGCTGTTTCCGGGGACAGGGAGGCCCCACCTTCTGTTACTCGGTCATTCGCACCTTCACAGCCTATCAGGGCTATGCCTGCTATTAAAATAAATTGTCGCAAAAATAGTGTATTCACTGTTTGCTCCGCTGCCCCCTGAATTCAGCTTCACAAGTCAGGCATGCGATTAGTAAAACCGGTATAGCTCAACGATAAAACCGAATAGAAAGATCAAACCCCTATTCGCTCTTTTCCTTGAGTATGACGCGAGGGTTTTTAATACCGTGAGGGACATGTCCGGAAACAACAAACTGGCTGGCTAGCTGGCAGTGCTCTGCCTGATCATCAAAGAATATGTCAGCACCATAGGCCCTCAAGAATTCAGTTTTATTTCGTCCACCCAGGAACAAAGACTCATCCAGGCGAATCTGCCAGCTACGCAGGGTTTTAATTACACGTTCATGAGCCGGTGCTGATCTCGCCGTTACCAATGCCGTTCGAATCGGGCACTGATCCTTGGGATAGCGTGTCTGCAATTCCTGAAGGGCGCTTAAAAACCCCTTGAAAGGGCCCCCCGCCAAG
>JAPKEK010000524.1 GCA_028822125.1 Pseudomonadales bacterium
TCGCTCTGTATAGAGTTTGGGAATCTCTGCAAATAGGCGATGGCTGCCAGGAACAAGCACATTACCTCCCGTACTTTCGCTAGTCGGCAGCAAATTAACCAACCCTTGAACACACTGCAGACCGGTACGACCGATCGGATGCTGATCGATATGAAGCCAACTCCCGCCTAGGTTCGTTTTCCAGGCGGGATTGACACACCAGGGCCGCCACAGACTGGCCCCATCGAAGCTGACCAGCAGATCATCCGTATCCCATAGCGCAGCAAACGATTTCTTAACTTTGGCTATATCCCGGATAAACCATTGAGCCTGGCAGTGACCAATCCCGTAGCTAGGCAAGATCCCACCATGGACTTCAGTTGGCCAGTTATCATCACCCCAGGTCTGGACATCATGCCTGTCAATACCGGTCTCCAGACCTTCCAGATAGTCCCAAAGACCCGACAAAGCATCTTCGGCCTGCTGTGAGTTCAGGGCGTTAGCAATCACCACATAGCCATGCTCCTGCAGATAAGCAACACTTTCTCTACTGCCTGGTTGCAACCGCGGGACCTGCGTATACCTTATCCTGGTACTGATTTGTCCGCTCATACTGACTCCCTAATCACGCCCCCATTCTCCATTACCCAGCCTTGTCTGTCGTATCCCTTGCCAATCCTATTGTAGCCTTCAGCAAACTGCAGGTGCTTTTGCCAACAGCCAAGCAGGCCTGGACTGTTGTTGTATGCCAGCGAAATCAACAAGAATCGTTAACCGTACTATAACGCATTTCAATGATTATCTCCGCTCAGCCAGTACAAGCAGCCTATTGTTTCTGATGAATGTCACTAAGGTTAATCTCGCTCATCAAAAGCTCTGCGCCGCTAACAGCACCTTAGCCAATGACCATCTGAAGCAGGCATCAGTCCGCTGACATTCGCTGCAAATGCTCAACTACAAATTCCATACGATCCTTACCCCAGTAAATCTCATTTTCAATCACCAGCGTCGGTGCACCAAACACACCCTTGTCTAATCCGTGCTGTGTACAAGCCCTCAACTGCGTTCCAATCGCATCGCTGGTGAACAAATCATAGTATTCGTTTTCCGGCATTCCCAGCGCTCGGGCGATGATCATAAGCCCGTCGTCTGTGGCTACACTGGCATCATTGTGCTCCCAATAACGTCTGAAAATTTCTTCCATGAAAGGGATTTCTTTTTGCCAGGTTCGCGATGCTAAAGCGCCGCGCAGTATTCTGCTGGTCTTAATTGGAAAAATATCCGGAACTCGAAAAGGCAGTTGGTACTTCTTTGCCCAACGTATCAGATCATCCCTTCGGTTACGCATTTTTGCAGCCGGTTCATCCATCAGAACGTAGTTATGGCTTCTGAATACAAACCCCAGATTAAAGGGCTGCGGACAAATCTCAGCTTTAAACTTACTTGCAATGGGTTTAAGCAGATGCCAGGCAAAATAAGTGTTGGTACTACCCGGATCCCAGTAAAAATCTATCTCCATGATGGTCCTCACAATCTGATGTAGAAAGCATACACCGTATAACCACAACTCGTGGCGGGAGCAGGTCCTACCTCGCCTCAGCTTACTCCATTTATTATTCTACAGACTAAGCGCGGCGCAAAGACCTTCAATCAAATAGCTGCACTTTAAATTTCAGTCTTTATCAACCCGTTGCCTGACGCGGGTTTGTTAGCGCCTATGGCCATATAAATCTGTCCCGAGATGGATTACAGGGGTGCTGCCAAAAGCCAGGGAAAGCCCTGCCCAATCTTGCCCTGACCAGAATCCAGCTTCAACGCGGGCTGACATTGAGCATTCCCTGAATACTCAGCGGGTTAACATCGTAACAGCTCAGATTGTGATATAACCTATAAAACACGTTTCATAGGAAACTGATGAGGTAGTGACAAACCGTTTTATTCAGCCTAGACGAGGAACTCACCATGACCATGCCGGAAAAACTGAAACCAGCAAAACACCGTCAAACCCGTTACCAGGGGGCGCCCCTGCTGGACCCTCCTGAAGTACTCAAAATCCCTTCTGCAACCACCCTTCCAGAAAAAGCCCGAGAAGACCTGACCATCTATGGCCTGTGCTTGCTCAAAGATGCACTGACAGAAAAAGAAGTCAACAAACTCCGGCAGGGACTGGATAGGCAGGCCCAGGCTGAGAGGGATCTAGACGACAAAGCGCCGCCCGGCGCATTGGCCGTGCAACAAGGCATCTCTAACATGGTTAATAAAGGCAAAATGTTTCTCGATCTGGTGGAACGACCCATTGTCGATGACCTGGCAGGGTTCCTACTGGGTAAGGACTTCCTCATTTCCAGCTTGACCGCGGGTGTATTCCATGGCCCGACTACAGAGCCGCAGCAACTGCATCGCGACCAGGGGCAAGTGCCAGCGACCGCAGACTTCCCCGCTGCCTGCAACGCCTTCTGGCTGCTCGACGATTTCAAGCCTGAGCGCGGCAGCACCTATGTCGTTCCCGGCAGCCATCGCTGGCCAAGCGCATACCAGATAGAACCGCCGCCTCGCAGCCTGGCAAGCCAAATTGAAGCTGATGCGGGGACGCTGTTGGTGTTTGACGGTCGTATCTGGCACGGTTACGGTGCCAACCTAGAAGGCCACCCAAGGCGACATCTTGCCAATTTCCTGTGCCTGCCTTGGATGCGCCAGCAGGAAAACTGGGGGGTCACTTGTCTGCAGGAAGTGCTGGAAGAAGCCAGCCCGAA
>JAPKEK010000525.1 GCA_028822125.1 Pseudomonadales bacterium
GCTTAGGCCAGCGAATTCCGGGTCGATAATTTTCAGGCAGATGGACGTGCTTGATCTGGTTGCTGGTTCTGTCGCCAGGAAATCGACCCAGGCCGTTTGTTTTACCCAATCATCGATAACTTGCAGATTTCCTTCACTGCGCTGTACCAGGTTGTCTATGCCGCCAATTGATTTTGCCCATTGAAGGCCCTCCAGATGATCCTGTACAGCGAGCATAGATGGTGTGTTGATTGTTTCTCCCTGGAATAGTCCTTCGATAATTTTGCCTGATTTAGTGAGTCGGAAGATTTTTGGCAGAGGCCAACTGGGTTGGTAATTCTCCAGCCTTGATATAGCGTTGGGTGATAAGGCGAGCATGCCATGGGCGCCTTCGCCACCCATTACTTTTTGCCACGACCAGGTGATCACATCCAGTTTTTGCCATGGCAGGTGCATAGCGAAAGCGGCTGATGTGGCATCACAGAAAGTAAGGCCCTGCCTCGATGGATTGATCCAGTCTGCGTTGGCAACTTTAACGCCCGAGGTCGTGCCATTCCAGGTGAATACGATGTCTCTGTTGACCGTGTCAACAGGGGCAAGATCGGGTAAAGCGCCGTATTCTGCTGAAATGTAATTTACATCACTCAGACGCAACTGTTTTTCAATGTCTGTACGCCAACCCTGGCCAAAACTTTCCCAGCTGAGCACATCGATACCTCTTTGCCCCAGCATGGACCACATCGCCATTTCGAATGCACCGGTATCCGATGCTGGTACTATGGCAAGGCGATAGTCCTCGGGTATTTGTAGGATCTCCTTGCTGTCTTCAATGATCCGCTGAAGCTGGCCTTTGGGACCGGCGGCCCGATGCGAACGCCCTAAATTTTCTGTGCTCAGCTGGGTCAGATTCCAGCCAGGATGTTTGGATGTTGGGCCAGACGAAAAGCAGGGATTGAGTGGTTTTTTCGCAGGTCTTGTCATTTGCAGGTATCTTAAACTATACAGAGGTAAGGGATGTGAAGTATAAGGTATCCTCAGATTCCTGTCTCAGACCAGAACGATAAAATCCGATCAATTGTGATTAAGGCAGGCAGCTAAAGTGATAACAGTAAGAAAGGACATCCAACTTGCTTTTATAATGGCCGTTTCGGCAATGTTCACGCTGGCAGGTTATGAATTTATGCGGTCTGCGTCGACGGTGTTGTTCAAAAATGCCTATGGAGCCGAAAATCTACCCCTGGTGATGGCGGCAATGCCATTAGTCGTGTTTATTGGCGTGGCAGTCTATGGTTGGTTGCTCACAAGACTGGGCCCCAGACGGACGCTTATGGTGACCAGTTACGGTTCAGCACTATTGATCTTTGCTGGTTACCTGGCCGTAAGACAGGGTATTGAGATGGTGACACCGCTGCTTTTTCTACTGAAAGAATTTTATGTTGTGTTGTTGATAGAACAGTACTGGAGTTACATCAATTCGTCGCTAACCGAACAGACCGCAAAAAAAGTTAATGGACCTATAACCGGTATAGCCGGGTTAGGTAGCGTGCTTGGAGCGTACCTGGTCTCCGTCAGTGCCGTGCCCTTGGGCACGGAGACGCTTATATTACTGGCGGCTGTGGCGATACTACCGGCGGGTATTGTTGCTAATGCGGCCTATCTGCACTTTGGTGAACCCGTATTACCAGAAAAAGGCCAGAAGGGCTCTGTCATCAGCCACATGGGGTGGTCGGTGATTGCCAGGAATCGTAAATTGGTGAGCCTTTTATTGATTATCCTGTCGGCCCAGGTGATTGCTGCAGTTTTGGATTTTAAATTCCAAACCATGCTATCAGCCGATTTTGTTGGTCAAGCAGATGCAGAAACAGCGTTCCAGGGGGATTTCTGGTTTTATCTGAATTCAGTCGCGGTTGCATCACAGTTTTTATTGACGCCCTTGTTGCTCAGCTTTGTGGCATTACGATTTGTTCATCTGTTGATGCCGTTGATACAGGTTTGTGTGATTGGTTATGCGCTCTGGTCACCTAGCCTGATATCGGTTGGGTTGGCTTTGTTCACTTTTAAAGTGTTTGATTACTCGCTGTTTCGAAGTGCAAAAGAATTGATTTATATGCCCCTGGACTTCGATTCTAGATATCGTGCTAAGGAAATAATTGATGTGTTCGGTTATCGAACGGGTAAGGGTGGATCAGCACTTGCTGTGGTATTCATGCAAAAAATTGGCGTGGTCATGTCCAGTTATTACCTGTTAATAGGCTTGGTGATGAGTTTCTTATGGCTGGCACTGGTCTTTCCTCTCACCCGTCGAAATCAGGCTTCAGAAAAAGCTGATTGAATCAACGATGGGCCTTAATTCAGCTGCCAGTTTGCTGTTCGATCTGCCAGCCAGTGGTTGTATTTATTAAAAGAACGTCAGCCTGAAGGACTAGATTGTTTCTGTGAGTGGCTATGACCAAAGTCATTCCAGCCTGGCGCAGGTTGCATAGCAACTGCTCTTCTGTCGGTGGATCGAGGTTTGCCGTTGATTCGTCCAGCAGCAGAAGTTTCGGCTTGTGGTATATGGCCCTGGCTATGAGCAGTTTCTGTATCTGGCCCAGGGATAGCGGCACGTTCGAAGCGGAGATTAGCGTATCGTAGGCTAAAGGGAGTGCCATTATGTCCTGATGGAGCAGGGCGGTACAAGCGGCTGCTCGCAGCTGATCTGGATCACCGCCAGGCTGGTGCATTCTGATGTTGCTGGCTATGGTGCCCAGAT
>JAPKEK010000017.1 GCA_028822125.1 Pseudomonadales bacterium
CCGTTCGGAAGCTCGTAAATTTCACCGATTGGGGTAAATATATAGACCTCGTCAGGGAATAGATCAATTTTAACATTTTCTATAAATTCCAGTGAATTCCCTGCGCTCTGCTGTAATTCGAGTAAACCCTGCATCCATTCCCTTGCCCGCCTGTGACTTCCGGAGGCGGATTCATCGTTACTCTTATATAACCAGTGTCCAGCGATGCCGTTGTTGGCAACCATTTCCATTTCTGTTGTTCTTATCTGAATCTCTATGGGCAAACCGTGCATGCCAAATAAAGTGGTGTGCAGGGATTGATAACCATTGGCTTTGGGTATAGCAACATAGTCTTTGAATCTTCCTGCCACCGGTTTGTAGAGATTGTGAACAGAACCCAGGGTTCGGTAACAGGTATCCACATCCGAAACGATAATTCGAAAGGCATAAACGTCCATTATTTCGGTAAAGGATCGTCTTTTTGATCGCATTTTGTCGTAGATACTGTAGAGATGTTTTTCTCGGCCCGTTACGGTTGCCTTTATGCCCTCTCTTTTCAGACAGCTTACGATGGACTGGCGTATTTTAGTGACAACTTCCTTGCGATTTCCTCGAGCCCTTCGAACGGCTTTTTCAATCATGGACGATCGAAGCGGATACAGTGCTCTAAAGCCCAGTTCCTCGAATTCTATTCTGATTGCATTCATACCCAGTCTTAATGCAATTGGCGCGTAAATCTCCAGTGTTTCTTTGGCAATTCGGCGCCTGCGTTCACTATCCAGATGGCCGAGGGTTCGCATGTTATGCAGACGATCTGCTAGTTTGACCAGAATGACTCGGATATCCTTGGCCATTGCCAGGGTCATTTTTTGAAAATTTTCGGCCTGCGCTTCGGCACGTGAGTGGAACATGCTTTTCAGTTTGCTTACGCCATCGACTAGATCGGCAACTTCTTGATCGAATTCCACGCTTAACAGATGTTTCGGTATGCCGGTATCTTCTATTACATCATGCAGGAGAGCCGCCATGAGACATTGATGATCCATGTGCATGCCGGAAAGAATACGGGCAACGGCCAGGGGGTGATTGATGTAGGGTTCACCCGATTTTCTGGTTTGGCCTTTATGGGCATCTTTTGCAAAATGATAAGCGCGAACAACTTGCTCGACCTGTTTGGGTTCCAGGTATTCATTGAGATCGGTTGCTAGATTGTCGATCGTCTGCATAGATTAACTATACCAACGATTGAAGGAAAGTGTACCTTTCTGCTAGAACTCTGCGTCGTGCCGTTCGAAACTATCGGCTAACAGTTCCATGGCGATAGGCTCAAAATTTTCGCGGGGCTTTTCGGTCAGAATCTCTGCTGTTACCAGGCCTGCCGCTATCTCTCTGAGAGCAAGTACGGTTGGTTTGTCGTTTTCGATTGGTACCAGTGGATCCTTGCCTTCATTGGCAATTTGTCGGGCACGTTTACTGGCTACCATGACCAGTTCAAAGCGGTTGTCTACATTTTCCAAACAGTCCTCAACGGTAACTCTAGCCATTAAACGTTTTCCTTGAACCAAATGAGTTTCACAAAGCCTTGCCGCTAAACTGGTAAGGGGGGCGGATTGTAGCCCTATTAGGGCCAACTGGCAATCAATCCGTGGGTTACTGGTCAGTTTAATGGTTCTACAAGGAGTTGGTTTATCAAAGGCGCTAGCTGGGTTAATTGGGTATCGTGCTCAAAAGTGGAACCATCTGAAAACAGGATCTGTTCCAGTGCCTGCAAAGTGGTCTCGAATAGGTTGTTGACCAGGAGGAAATCAAAGCGGTGGTGATGCCTGATTTCTTCGATTGCACCGGTTAATCGCCGCTCAACGGTATCCCGGTCATCCTGGTTGCGATTCACCAGGCGCTGGCGAAGGGTCGCAAGGGAGGGCGGTAGAATAAAAATCATCTGGCTGTTCGGCATGGAAGCCTTGACCTGCAATGCGCCCTGCCAGTCAATTTCCAAAATGATGTGCCTGCCAGATGACAGAATCTGATTAGCCTCGCGCTTACTTGTACCATAGAGGTGCCCGAACACTTCTGCAGATTCAATGAATTGATCATCAGCCAGCATTTTCTTGAAGGTCTGTCGGCCGATAAAGAAATAATTCAATCCATCCATTTCTCCGCGCCTAATTTTTCTGGTGGTATGAGAGACGCAGACCTGAGCAGCAGAATTTCTTTCAAGGAGTGCTTTTACCAGGCTGGTTTTGCCGGTACCGGAAGGTGCTGAAATAACGTAGACCTGGCCTCTTTGTAATGACATGGTTTCTATTCGGTTATGAGCGGATATGAATTGCTTGGGCAGTTTAATTTGGGATTCAGAGGATACTAAAGCATGGATATCAATGCTACCAATGAACCTGTTGATCTCTCACCTGCTATGAATGTGCTGCATCCATGCAAGCAAGTTTTGCCGTGCTAAGTTCTCTGATTGATTTGGCCGGTCGCAGCGTCGTCAACGGGTTATTCGATATTCTGTACCTGTTCACGCATCTGTTCAATAATCACTTTCATATCGACTGCGTTGAGCGTTAAAGATACGGCAATGGATTTTGAGGAAAGGGTATTGGCTTCCCGGTTTAATTCCTGCATGAGAAAATCAAGTCGTCTTCCCGACCCTCCCTCTGCCTGAAGTGCTCTTCTAACCTCCAGAATATGCATAGTGAGCCTTTCAAGCTCCTCGGCGACATCTGCTTTGTTGGCCAGAAAAATCAATTCTTGGTTAATTCGATCCTGGTCAAAGTCGGTTTGCAGTTCGGCGAGTCGATCAAGTAACCGGGCTTTTTGTTGTGCTAATAACGCAGGTAATTGGGTGTGGACTACCGCGATGAGTTCCGTCAAGCCTACCAGTTTATGTTCAATGGCTGTTGCCGTCTCCGTACCCTCTCTGACGCGCATTTCAACCAGAGAAACCAGGCTTTCCTCGAACAGGGTGCTGATATTATTGTCCTGCCCCTGTCCGCTTGTCTGGGATTCGAGCACGCCCGGCCATTGCAGTAAATCCAGCGTGGTAGGTTGCCGAGCGTCCGGCAGCCGAGTGGTGATGATATCCAGATTTTGGTAGAGCTCGTCAAGCAGGTCTTGATTGAGCTTTTTTACTTCCTGCTGGACGGGTGAGGGTCGCAGAACCGCCTCAACCTTACCCCGCTTAACATATTTTTTTAGCAGCTTGCGGAGATTAGGCTCCAGGTGTTTATAGTGATCGGGTAATCGAAACGCCGCGTCTAGATAACGATGATTGACAGAACGCACCTGCCAGCTGAATTGGTCGCACTGAACATGGGCGAATGCGGTCATACTGGTAATCATGTCTTTAACTTCGCAGTTTTTCTCAGTTAAGAGAAGTATAATCAATATGTCATTAACAGTCTTTGGAAGAATATGTCGATAATCAATAGAAGTGCAGATCGCAAGTATAATGAATTACGCGATATCAGCATTGTGCGTAATTTCAATAAACATGCAGAAGGGTCGGTTCTAGTTAGCTTTGGCGATACCCAGGTCATTTGCACGGCGAGTCTGGAATCTGGCGTACCGACTTTTATGCGCGGTAAAGGAGAAGGCTGGGTAACCGCAGAGTACGGGATGCTACCCAGGTCGACTCATGAGCGAATGGGTCGAGAATCGGCAAGAGGCAAGCAGTCAGGGCGAACTCAGGAAATACAGAGACTGATAGGGAGGTCATTGCGAGCCGCGGTGGATTTGTCGACCATGGGAGAGCACACGGTGAAAATAGATTGCGATGTCATTCAGGCCGATGGCGGGACCCGCACAGCCTCAATAACCGGTGCCTGCGTGGCTCTGTTTGATGCCCTGGATCGATTGCCCAAGGGTGCAGAGATTAAAAGGAGATACGTAGCGTCTGTGTCCGTGGGTATTGTCAAAGGACGACCCGTTCTCGATCTGGAATATACTGAAGATTCTACAGCTGATACGGATATGAACGTGGTGATGACTGAACAGGGTCACTTTATTGAAGTGCAGGGTACGGCGGAAGCCGCACCCTTTGACAGGCCTGAATTAGATGCACTGCTTGATCTGGCCAGAGATGGCATCATGAAATTAATTGAATACCAAAGGGCTTGAACGAGGATCTCGAAATGCCGTCAGCGGTGGAATTTACCCATGAATTCATTGAATTTGCTATCCACAGGGATGTCCTTAAATTTGGCGAATTCACCTTAAAATCTGGTCGGAAAAGTCCGTATTTCTTTAATGCAGGTCTGTTTCAGGATGGCGAATCCCTGGCCAGACTAGGGCAGTTTTATGCTCAAGCCCTGCAGGCCTCTGCGGTTTCCTATGACGTATTATTCGGTCCTCCCTACAAGGGCATTCCACTGGTTAGTGCGGCTGCCATTGGTTTAAGCACCCATTACCAGCGAAATGTGCCTTATGCCTATAGTCGAAAGGAGGAAAAACAACATGGTGAAGGGGGTCAGCTGGTCGGCGCTGAAATCACGGGGCGGGTCATGATTGTTGATGATGTCATCACAGCAGGTACGGCTATTCGCGGTGCTATTGATTTGATTCAGGAACAGGGAGGCCAGGTCGCTGGTGTGGTGGTTGCAATAGATCGTCAGGAAAAAGGCAGTGGTCAACGCTCTGCCATTGAGGAGGTGGAACAGGAGTTTCAGGTTCCAGTGATCAGCATTGTTAAATTCGCGGATATTATTGAGTATCTTTCTGCACAATCTTCTAAAGACCAGATAGAACGAATGCTTGCTTACCGGCGTACCTATGGCGTGAGTTAAAAGTCTGGGTTAGCCAAACAAGCCGGTTCTGATGAGTTGCCAGTGTTCAGTCCAGCCCTGGGTCGGCTGTTTTTGGAAATCACTTCTGACAAATTGCCCTAATCTACCTTCGAGCAGGTTTATCATGAGCAGGGCGCTGGTGTTTGGGTCCAGTTTTGGTGGTCGTTCTCCGTGTAATTCTGATTCTCTCAGGATCTGCCTTAGATGGGCCTCTATCCTTTCAAAAAACTGATTAACACGTTTTCGCAGCCTGGTGGATTCGCCGGTTAAGGGTTCGCCGGTGAGCAAGCGGCTGATGCCCGGGTTTTTTTCGCTGAAAGTGAGAACCAGTAAAAGAAGTTGACTGCAGCGGTCAGCGGTGCTCTGAGGCTCTTCTAAAATGATGGATATTCTCGAGAAAATTGATTCTTCTACAAATTCGATCAGCGCTTCCAGCATCTTTGCTTTACTGGGAAAATGCCGGTATAGAGCGGCCTCAGAAACGCCGACCTGCCTGGCTAACTTAGCTGTGGTGATCTTCTGTCCGGGACCCTGTTCCAGCATATGCGCGAAACATTTGAGAATATGCTGTCGTCTTGAACCCTTGGCTGGTCTTGCAGTGCTCATTCTTGCATTGAGGTAATCTTTGTACCTACGCCTTCATCGGTTAATACTTCCAGCAGGACAGCGTGCGCGACCCTGCCATCGATGATGTGCGCGCTGCTAACGTCCCGACTGACAGCGTCAAGGGCGCACTGGATTTTAGGTAGCATACCGCCATGAATGGTATTGCTGTTAATGAGTGAAGAGACTTGCTTAGAGTTTAACCTGGACAGTAATTTACCATTTTCATCCTCAACACCGGAAACATCGGTAAGCAGAATCAGTTTTTCTGCTTTGAGTTCCTCGGCGATGGCACCGGCAACTAAATCAGCATTGATGTTGAAAGTCTGCCCAGCCTTATCGGTTCCAATTGGCGCGATGACTGGGATCAGGTCACTGTTACTGGCTATATCGAGAACTTCACGATTAATATGGGTGACTTCGCCGACATGGCCAATATCAATAATCTCGGGTGCGGTAAGAGACGGTGTTGCGTTTTCGATAAGCATTTTTTTGGCTTCAATGAGCGACGCGTCCTTGCCAGTTAATCCTATCGCTCTTCCACCGGCCTGGTTGATCAGGCTGACAATATCCTGATTAACAAGACCCCCTAATACCATTTGCACGACATCCATGGTTTCACTATCTGTGACCCGCATACCATCGACGAATTCCGAATGAATATTCAGTTGCTGTAAAAAATTACCGATCTGGGGCCCACCGCCATGGACGATTACAGGGTTCAATCCGACCAGTTTCATGAGGACGATATCTTTTGCAAAACTATGCTTGAGTTGTGTTTCAGTCATGGCATTGCCGCCGTATTTCACGACGATAGTTTTACCCGCAAACCGCTGGATATAAGGTAGTGCCTCGGTGAGCACCTTGGCGATATTAAGGGCCCTGTCTATGCTGACGGTCATTATGGTGTTCTCAAAAGGTGAAATGATATCACGGTGAGGGTTAGCCTACTGTGGATTCTTTACGACGGTTAAGTTATCTGGGCTATTTTTTACCGGTCGAACCAAAGCCGGCTTTACCTCGGCTTGAACTATCAAAAGAATCGACAATTTCAAATTCAGCCTGGGCCACCGGTAACACCACCAGCTGAGCAATTCTATCTCCAGACTGGATGGAAAAGTCGCTATGCCCTCGGTTCCAGCAAGAAACCATGAGCTCACCCTGATAATCTGAATCGATCAATCCGACCAGGTTACCCAAGACAATGCCATGCTTGTGACCAAGACCGGACCTGGGCAGGATCACCGCTGCAAAATTTGGGTCTTCTATATAAATCGCCATACCGGTTGAAATGAGCTGGGTCTCGCCGGGTTGGATATGCAACGTTGTCGCCAGGCAGGCGCGAAGGTCCATGCCTGCTGAACCTTCGGTTGCATATTCGGGTAAGGGGATCCCGGCACCGATTTTACTATCAAGAATTCGAATCTGAACTTTCATATTCTTTGCTTGATATGTTGGGAAATGATGGTGACAATCTTCTCAGACAATGCCCGCTTGGACATGGTTGGCATATTAATTTTGCCTTCCTGCCATAGGATAGTGGTTTCGTTCAGGTCACTGTTAAAGCCGATCTGGGAGTTTGCTACATTGTTTGCGATGATGAGATCGAGTTTCTTTTCTATTAATTTCTTGCGAGCATAACCTTCAATGTTCTCGGTTTCCGCTGCAAAGCCCACCGTAAAGGGTTTAGGTACATTGTTTGCTACTTCGGCGATTATGTCTGGATTCTCTACAAACTCCAGGGTGAGGGTACGTTTGTCGGCGGCGTCTTTCTTGATTTTTTGATTTTGTACCAGTTTTGGTCGGTAGTCAGCAACGGCCGCAACCCCGACAAATATGTCGGTTTCGGACAGTCTGGATTGAACGTTATCGTGCATGTCCTGAGCACTTACCACTGATACCAGTTCAGCTCGGTCCGGAGGCTCCAACTGAGTTGGGCCGGATATCAGGATAACCCTGGCACCGGCGTCTAGCGCAGCTTCTGCAAGTGCATAACCCTGTTTTCCACTACTGTGATTGCTGATGTAGCGTACCGGATCAATGGCTTCCCGGGTTGGGCCCGCTGTTATCATAACAGTCTTACCGGTGAGCTCGCCTGAATCAAACAGCTCACTGGTCGCCAGAATTAATCGGTCAATGTCCAGTAGTCTACCTGCGCCGGTATCACCGCAGGCCTGGATACCATGATCGGGTCCCAGTAAATGCACGCCTCTGGAGACGAGCAGTTTTTGGTTTGCCTGAGTCGCCGGTTTTGCCCACATTGCCTGATTCATGGCAGGCGCCACCGCCACAGGACATTCAGCAGCCAGGCAAACGGTCGTTAACAGATCATCGCTGTGACCACTGGCAAAGCGAGCCAGGAAATTGGCACTGGCGGGTACTATTAATATGAGATCAGCCCATCGCGCCAGTTCAATGTGGCCCATAGCAGACTCTGTATCCGGATTGAGTAAGTCAAGATGAACCGGGTTGGTGGACAATGCCTGCAAGGTTAAAGGCGTAATAAACTCGGTTGCAGATCGAGTCATGATGATTCGAATTTTTGCGCCCTGATCCTGAAGTCGTCGAGTCAATTCCGCTGCTTTATAAGCCGCAATACCACCCGTTACGCCAAGCAGGATCCTGCGATTTCTCAGCGTCAGCAATGTATTATTCATTACACTGTCCCTTCGAGTTCATCTCTTTCGCCTGTTACTTCGGGCTTAATCCGGCATCTTAAACAGTTTCAGTCGCTATAGCACTCTACAGATAATTTCCTATATTAAAAGACCAGGCAGAAATTAGGATCTCAGATGGCGGAAAGTACCTCAACGAGGGGTATGAGTGGGCAGAAATCGGGCGGTGGGTTCAAGGTTTCTCAGCCGATCCGCTATTCAGAGCTGGATTTACTGGCGCTTATTCTCGGCATATCCAAAGAACCGGAGAGTCTTGACCTGTTGTATGCACGTTTGTGTCGAGAACCGAGCCTGCAGTGGTTGCGTGGTGATGACGCCGAATCAGACGCTTATTGCTTACCTTCTACCTGGTGGGTGCGATTGCGGGCCTGTTTTGAATTGGTCGATCGGGTCATTTGGGAGAACCTTAGGCGCTCTGATGTGATGCACGCGCCCAGCGATGTGCGGCAATTTCTGTTAGGTCGACTGGGGCACTGCGAGACTGAACAGTTTGCCGTACTTTATCTGGATTCTGCCAATCGCATACTAGAATTTCAGATTCTATTTTCCGGGACGGTTAATTCAGTGAAGGTTTATCCGAGAGTAGTGGTCCAACAGGCTCTTGCTATCAACGCAAGCGCGTTGATTATCAGTCACAATCACCCTTCTGGATCCTGGGAGCTGTCTGCAGCCGATATTGATTTAACCCAGGATTTGCGTGATCTGGTAGAAAAACTGGATATCCGTATCCTGGATCACATGGTCGTCGCCCAGGGTGTGGTTATTTCCATGGTTGAACAAGGATTGCTATAAACATTGAAAAGGAATCGGGCATCTGGTATAAAGTCGCGCTCCTGCAGCGTGGCTGTGGGATACTTATCAATTGAACGGGAAAATAAAATGTCCAGAGTCTGTCAGGTTACTGGAAAAAGACCGATTACCGGAAACAATGTTTCTCATGCCAACAACAAAACTCGACGTAGATTTCTGCCAAATATTCATGACCATCGGTTTTGGCTGGCCAGTGAGAAGCGCTTTGTGAAATTAAGAGTGTCAGCTAAAGGTATGCGAATTATTGACAAACTCGGCCTGGAAAAGGTTGTTGCGGACCTTAAAGCAAGAGGTGAAAGGGTCTGAACCCTGGGTTAAGACAATAGGCTGTTTCAGTAAAGATATGCGGTTCAGGGATCGAGAAAGACTATCCCTGGAATTTTATGTAGGTCTGTTGAGGCGAGTATGAATTGCAATGACTCATTTGCAATGACTTTGTTGCAATGACTTTAAAGATTATCGGAATTGCAGTGTATAGTGTAAATATTCCTGTTTAAATATTCCTGTTATAGAGAGCATTCGAAAATGAGAGATAAAATTAAGCTGGTGTCTTCGGCTGGCACAGGTCACTACTACACAACCAGTAAGAATAAGAAAACCACACCGGATAAGATGCAAATCAAGAAATTCGATCCTGTGGTTCGAAAACACGTCATCTATAAAGAAGCAAAGATTAAATAACTTCGTTGTGGAGCAATAAGCTGCCACTGCTGGTCAGAGTCGCTGTCCAGTTTTCCTTCACCCTGGTCAAGGTGTGATCTTCCAGAATGAGAAAGGGGCCAGGTAGGCTGTTGCCCTGAATCAGATCTTCTCTGCGAACTGTTTTATAGTTATTGGCATCAGCGGGCTTGCCTGAATTGTCGATCCTTGGGAGACGCGAGCGGTCCCCGGACAGAGACTGCGGCTTGGGCAGGTCGATCCTGCTGGGTGACGACAGCCTCAGCCGGATATTGAGAAGTTCTACGGGTTGGCTCAGTTGATGCCCGTATCGTAATTGATGCTGGTTTTGAAACTCATGCTGACAACCTGGGATGCCATTAAACGGGATGTTAAGGGTATGGGATTGGCCCTGATAGCGAAGATCAAGGCTGGCTTGCGAATATATATCGGTAACCCCCTCCTGCTTGAGTTCCCTGTAACCGTGTTGATAAAGCTCGTCTAGCCATTGCTGGATCTGCTTGTTGTTTAATTCCTGTAATAAGCTCAGCTTGGTTTTAACCAGTTCTCTGCCTGGCTTCGCACAGAGCATACCCAGGGCAGATAACACGCCACTGTGCAGAGGAATGACCGCAGTGCTAATTTCCAGCATCTCAGCCAGGTCACACAGGTGCAGGCCGCCTGCGCCACCAAAACAGGCCAGGGTAAACTCTCTGGGATCAAAGCCTCTCTGGATGGAGATCAGACGTAACGCCTGCGCCATATGTTCGTTGGCGATTGCAATGATGCCTTCGGCTGTTTGCGTGGCGGAAAGCCCGAGCTGACGACCAATGCGAAGGATAGCAGTGATTGCTTTTGACTCGTCAATAGCCAGGGACCCGGCGAGTAGCTGGCTTGCAGGTAGCCGCTTTAAAACCACATTAGCATCTGTAACAGTTGCCTGTGTTCCGCCCAGGCCGTAACACGCCGGGCCGGGCTTGGCACCCGCCGAAAGTGGACCCACCTGCAGTATGCCACCTTGGTCAACGTAGGCTATTGAACCTCCGCCGGCACCAATGGTGTGGATGTCAGCCATGGGAATAGCGATAGGTAGACCGGCAATATGGCCCTGGTTAGTAATTTTGATATCCTCGTCGATTAAAGATACGTCGGTTGATGTGCCTCCCATGTCGAAGGTTATTAACTTATTGGGTTGAACCTGGTTTTTTGCTGCGCTCAGGCCTCCTGCAGGGCCCGATAGCAGAAGATTGATCCCACGTTTGGCGGCCTGATCCGCAGCGATGGTAAGCCCAGAGGATTGCATTATGGTGACGGGATTAGGGGCGAAGGCGGCAGAGAGTTCAGTCAGGTAGTTGTTTAATAAAGGCCCAAGCGAGGCGTTCATCCAGGTTGCGATACCCCGTTCATATTCCCGGTATTCGGGTAGTACGTAGGAAGATCGACTGACAAAATAGGTGTCGCCGAGTTTGTCCTGAATTTGTTTTTCCTCCTTATCGTTGAGAAACGAAAACAGTAGATTAATCGCGACAGCCTGCGGTTTGGCGGCGTCGATTTGACTCACTAGGTGGTTCAGCGAATCTTCATCCAGGTCAGTCAGCAGCTCACCCTGGGCTGATCGTCTTGTTGTGACTTCAAAGGTGAGAGAAGCATCCAGTGATATCATGGGTTTGCTGGGTTGTAGCTGGTATAGCTGAGAGCGGGTTTGACGGCCGATCGTTAAAATATCTGCCAGACCCTCATTGGTGATATAAGCAGTTTTAGCCCCTTTTTGCTGGAGTGCAGCATTGGTTGCAACAGTTGTCCCATGAACGATGATCAGGTTGCCCGAGGCCAACAGGTCCTGCACACCCAAGTCATGAATCCCTTCGAAAATAGCCTGCTCAGGTGCATCAGGCGTTGACAGGACTTTGTGAGTAAGTACCTTATCGTCCCTTACCAGCACAAAATCGGTGAATGTGCCACCGGTATCAATTCCCAGTAAATTCTTTTCCATCGGCGTGTGGCATCATTTGTGAAATAATGTGACCCCAGTATGTCAAGCTGGCTGGGATAGCTTATTGTAATTAGAGCAGCTGCTGCAAGCGGCTATTACCAGCGGCCATTAATAGCAGGTCGTGAAGGCAGATTTTGATAAGACTTACATTGAAAAGCGTTACGTTGAAAAGCATTAAATATGCTTGTGGACAGGAAGCAGATGCCTGAATTACCTGAAGTAGAGACGACGCGTGCCGGCATTGAACCTCATATTAGAGGTCAGCGAATTACGGCAGTCCATATAAGAGAGTACCGGCTGCGTTGGCCGATATCGCCCGACCTCGGCCAGAACATAACGGGTAAGGTTGTCAGGGAGGTGAGGCGCAGAGCTAAGTACCTGCTTCTGGATACACGGCAAGGCCAGATCATGATGCACCTGGGCATGTCAGGAAGCCTGCGCATTCTTGCGCAGGATACACCGGCACAGACACATGATCATGTCGACTTCGTGTTCAGCAACGGCAAGCTTCTTCGCTATAAAGACCCGAGAAAATTTGGTTCTATATTCTGGCTGCCAGACGGTGAGCACCGGCTTCTCAGGCACCTGGGACCCGAACCCTTGCTCGACGAATTTACGCCTCGTTATCTTTTTGTTCGAAGCAGAAGTCGGCAGGTGGCCATCAAAACCCTGATCATGAATGCTCAGATCGTCGTCGGCGTCGGTAATATTTATGCGAATGAGGCTCTTTTTATGGCGGGGATTAAGCCCACCTTCCCAGCGGGTAAATTATCTCTGCACAGATGTACTCGCCTTGTGAATGCAATAAGGGTTGTGCTCAACAGCGCTATTGAAGCCGGCGGCACCAGTTTAAGGGATTTTATCAGGGAAGATGGATCGCCCGGCTACTTCCGCCAGGCGCTTCAGGTCTATGGTCGCGAGGGTGAAGACTGTTATCGGTGCGAGAAACCGCTGAAGACACTTAGAATGGGCGGGCGTGCAACAGTTTATTGCAGCCGCTGCCAGCGTTAACTGATTTGCCCGTCTTTTACTGCCTGCTCAATCGCCGGGTGAACAAAGTGGCTGATATCGCCTCCGTAGGATGCAATCTGTCGAACCAGTGTTGATGAGATATAAGAAAATTCTACAGAAGGCGCCAGGAATATGGTCTCCAGAGAAGGATTGAGCACTCGGTTCATGTTCAGCATCTGGAACTCATACTCAAAATCGGTGACCGTCCTGATTCCCTTGAGGATGACACTGGCGCCTATCGTTTTGGCAAAATCGACAGTAAGCCCATGGAAACCTTGAACATCTACATTGTCCAGGTGTGCCAGGGCCAGTTTGGCCAGATCAACTCTCAGCGCCAGAATGCTTGGATCTTTCTGAGGGCTGGTAGCAATACCGAGTATGACGTTATCGAATAAAATCGAAGCTCGTTGAACCAGATCAGCATGCCCGTTGTGAATGGGATTGAATGTTCCCGGATACAGTACAGTGCTCATGGTTGCTTTGTCCCTGATTAAAGCCGGAATCATACATGACTGTCAGTGAGCGTCAACGCTCATTGTTCC
>JAPKEK010000526.1 GCA_028822125.1 Pseudomonadales bacterium
TTGTGTATTCACCGGGCAGCAGGTCCGCACAATCCACCTCCAGATAAACCGCCTCTGGTGATCCAGGAAACAACGCCCTGAAAAATGGATAAGCTAGCAGAGACAAGCCGATAACAGAAAAACCCTGAACAATACGCAGCAGCCATGCCCTTCGTGTTAAGTTGATTTTTCTGTTCATGTCCTGATTAACTTCTCGTTCATTACAGTGATCCTCCAGTAGACTTTATCCGATGCTCTCAAAGGATGGATACGTCGCCCATCAGGGGCCTCCTGCTGCTGATTCACTCGTGCGGTGGCTTAGGTACTCTCTTAGCCATGCTATAATAACGCTTTTCCAGAGCCGATAACCAAACCATGTCCTACACTGCCCTAGCGATTGACCTGGATGGAACCTTATTGGTCGGCAACACTCTACCGGATGCTGAACGTGAAGTCATTTTTAGAGCAAAAGCACTCGGCCTGCAAATCATCATTGCTACCGCGCGCTGGCTCGATCTGGCCGTGCAGATTACCGGGCCATTAAATCTTACATCGCCAATCATCACCTGCAGCGGCGCTCAGGTATTTGACCCAACGACCGGTGAAGACCTGGTTGACCATCGGTTACCCTCTGAAATCGTCAGTTCAATATACCAGATCGTTGATAGTGAGAATTGCATTGCCACCGCCACGTTTGACAGCGAAACCCACCTGTCAGGCTTACCTGAACCCGAAGTAAAAAAATACCTCCCCCAGATCAGTTGGATCCCCAGCTTTTCTGAGAGTCGCGCAGGGCGTCCCAGGATGGTCACCGTACAAGGCGGGCAGGCTGTTGCCAGCATGAAAACAGCGTTAGCCGATAAAAGCAATCAGCTGCTACTGCTTGATTCAGTTGGACCGTCAGGAAACTTGGTGCTTACCATTACCGCAGCCAACGCCAATAAAGGCAACGCATTGATCGCTGCCTGTGCTCATCTAGGCATCGACCCAGAGCAGGTTATCGCCTTTGGAGACACCGATGGCGATCTTGACATGTTTGCGGTAGCAGGTAGGTCCGTCGCCATGGGACAAGCCAGCAAGAAGGTCCAGAATGCGGCCACCCATACCACCGCGGCCAACACTGAAAGCGGTGTTGCCCAGTTTCTGAACACCCTTTTTGATAATCAGGCAAGTTGATGGAGTCCTTCAGTTTCCAGGCCAGCGACAACACCCAGGTTCACACCTACCGGCTAGAGCCTGACAAACCAAAAGGCATTATTCATATCGCCCATGGTATGGGGGAGCATGCCGGTCGATATGTCGACCTGATGCAGGCTTTAAACCAGCAGGGCTATGCCGTCACCGCCAATGACCATCGCGGACATGGCAAGACAGCCGCTCAACTCGGAGATTTTGGCGCCAATGGCTGGACCCAGGTACTCTCGGACACCCGCGAGATCCTGCAGCAGCAACAGCACCGTCACCCAAATATACCCCTCGTCCTTTTAGGCCACAGCATGGGCGCCATGCTCGCTCAACACTATCTGAGTCGATGGGGAAACAGCCTGTCCGCGCTGGTACTATCTGGGTCTCCTGGCATCAATAATCTGTTCCTGCAGTGGTTTATCAGCCGTTTTGTCCGCTTCGAAGCCTGGCGGTTGGGGCCACTCAGGCACAGCAAACTAATTCAGTTGCTGGTTTTTGGCCAATCGAACAAAGCTTTTTCTAAAACGGCCAATGCGACAGGATTCGAGTGGTTAAGCCGAGACCCGGTAGCAGTCGCCGAATATATGCAGGATCCAGACTGTGGCGGCGTGCCTTTCCCGGAAAGTCTCGGGCAACTTTTCGCAGAAGAGGTAGCCTGCTGGGAAAAACCCTATATCAAACTGCGGACAGTTTCCCTGCCGATTTATTGTATTTCCGGGGGTGACGATCCTGTTCATAACGGGCTCGCTAACCTGCAACAGTTATTTAACGTCTATCAGCGTGCAGGGTTAACCGTTGATCTGAATATTTATCCCGGTGGCAGACACGAGATGTTCAATGAAATCAATCGCGAACAGGTGATATCTGACTTAATCATCTGGCTGGATCAGAAATTAGGCTCTCGGGCAGCTTCTCATCAATAATACTGAGAACTACCAGTCTCCGGTATTTTCCATGGACTGCCACGGCGCCTGGGGTGGCAGAGCGTCCCCAGCCTGCAATAACTCAATGGATATATTATCGGGTGAACGCACGAATGCCATCCGCCCATCTCTAGGTGGTCGATTAATGGCCACCCCGCTATCCATGAGTCGCTGGCAGGTCTCATATATATCATCAACTTCATAGGCAAGATGGCCAAAATTGCGGCTACCTGTGCCTAGCTCATCGCCATCCCAGTTATAGGTAAGCTCTATTTGAGCATCCGGGTTTGCCGGTGCACCCAGGAAAATCAATGAGAACCGACCGCTTTCGATATCGTGCCGGCGTAACACTTGCAGTCCCAGGTAATCACAATAGAACCTGAGCGATGCATCAATGTCATTCACTCTTACCATAGTGTGCAGATATTTCATCGATACTCTCCGTTATAAGGTTGTTTAAATCTATTAATGCAAAACCCGTAATATAAAAACCGCTGAAGCCGAGACTCGAGCAGATCGCGCGACGCCCGCTGATCCGCTCAGGGTTACTAACTGATTTCATCGGTCGAGAAGCTCACTGTAATCAAACAGGTATTAACTGATCAACCCCTAAACCCTGAACCTACCCTGCCTTTA
>JAPKEK010000527.1 GCA_028822125.1 Pseudomonadales bacterium
CAGACATTGTCTTTCCAGCGACGACAGCCCTTGAGCGAGAAGATATCTGCGCATCGTCCCACGATCCTTATGCTCACGTCATGCAGGCGGCACTGCCAGCGCAGCACCAGGCTCGCTCCGATCACGAGATATTCGCGGGTCTCGCCAGACGACTCAATGTAGAAACAGCCTTCACGGAGGGACGCAGCCAGCGTCAATGGTTACAGGATATGTGGCAACGATCCAGTGAACTTGCTTTACGAGAAGGATTTAAGCTACCCGAATTTGAGGATTTCTGGCGGGTGGGTACATTTCAAATCCCAGAGGCGGGTCCACGACCGGTCTGGCTAGCCGACTTTCGTGCCAATCCAGTTCTTCACCCCCTTAAAACACCCTCAGGGAAAATCGAGCTATTTTCAAAGACCATTGCAGGATTTAACTACAGCGATTGCCCTGGACACGCTGCATGGCTGGAACCCTTTGAACGCCTGGGCGGAGCCGGATACCTGCGCTACCCGCTTCACCTTCTGACACCACAACCTGAGAGACGCCTGCATAGCCAGCTGGACCACAGTGAACACAGCCAGGCCGGAAAGATTCAGGGTAAGGAAGTCATCAGCATCCATCCTGATACGGCCGCTGCACGTGGATTATGCCAGGGCGACCTGGTCCGGGTTTTCAACGACCGCGGCGCCTGCCTGGCCGCTGTTGGGCTGGATACGAACCGCCTGGTTGACGTTGTTTCGCTGCCAACCGGTTCCTGGTTTGCACCACTTGATGATGCGACAGATGCAAACGGTAACCCTAATGTGCTGACGGCCGATATAGGTACCTCAAATCTCGCCCAGGGACCCAGTGCCAATACCTGTTTGGTTGAGATAGAAAAGCACCTGGGAACAACTGATCCCAGCAACCCAACTGCTATATCCGCGCCCTAGATAGGACTCACAGGCTCTACCCAGATCAACGGATCACCAGGGTCGTGTCGGCTTGGTAACATCTAGAGTTGATTAGCAGCTCGCAACACCGCATATTTCAGGTATGACGGTCAAACAGGGAGCCGCTATGCTGACTGAAATCGAATTATTGAGCCGCAATATCAACCAACTCAGACCGGTTATAGAAAAGGGTATAGATAAGGCCGAACAACAAAGACACCTGACCATGGAAGTATCTCAAGCCATGGCACAAGCCGGATTGTATCGAATTGCCGTACCAGAAAGCCTGCACGGCGGCGAAGCTCATCCTATTGATCAGATTAAAACCATTGAAACCGTATCAGAAATCCATGGTTCAAGCGGATGGAACCTGATGATTGGTATCGAAGTCATGGGTATTCTTGCCGCATTCTATGAACGCGCCATCATAGAACCGTTATATTCGAACCCTGGACTGATTATCAGTGGCAGCGTCAACCCCCTTGGCAAAGCCGAGAAGGTCTCTGGCGGCTATCGAATTTCCGGCCAATGGCCTTTTGCCAGTGGCATACACAACGCCCAGTATTTCTGGTGCCAGAGTATTGTCCATGAAAATGATAAACCCCAGAAAGATGAAAAGGGGTATGTCTTTTGTGAATCGCTGATACCTGCTGATCAACTGGGGATCATCGATACCTGGAATGTCTCTGGAATGCGCGGCTCTGGGAGCCATGACGTTCGAGTCGAGCGTGTTTTTGTACCAGATAACTTTATCTGCAGGATGCAGACTCAAACCCCGACTGCTTCCGGCCCCTTATACCAGATGCCGGTCTATAGTCGACTTGCTTACAATAAGGTAGGGGTTGCAACAGGGATCGCCATGAACGCCATCACAAGTTTTGTTGAGCTTGCCACCCAGAAAAAGCCCAGGGGCTCAGCCAATCTATTGCGAGACCGAGTTGAAGCACAAAATGCGGTTGCAGATGCCCAAAGGATTCTGGGATCTGCAAGAAGTTACGTATTTGAACAGGTGACGGATCTCTGGAATACGGTTGAAAAGGGAGAGGTGCCAACAGATCGTCAAAAAGCCCTGTTACAACTTGCCTGTTCCGGGGCAGCAAACGAAACTGTTAAAGCCGTTGAAAAATTAGTATCTGCTGCCGGGGTCAATGCCAATTTTGTAGCAAACCCCCTGGAGCGCTGCATGCGGGATATCTTGGTTGTCAGGCAGCATATCATGGTTTCTCCCCAGCACAATCCAGCAGTAGGTCGTGTTCTGCTTGGCATGAAATCCGGTAGTGTATTGTTTTAACGACAAGCAAACCATCAATCAAGGCCAACGATACCCGCCCACTCAGAACAAGCCCGCCGATGGGTGCCCGCACTTTGCCTACAGACATTACAAACCTGTGGCATACTATCCCAAATGGAGCTCGCTACGTTTAACCAGATCAGTATGGGAGAAACCGATGTTGAAATTACACTTTGCACCCAATTCAAGAGCCGGGAGAATTGTCTGGTTACTCGAAGAGTTACAACTGCCATATGAGATAAACAAAATGGCATTTCATCCAAAGGATCTCAAATCCGATGAACACCGGGCGCGCCATCCGCTTGGTCGTGTGCCCGTACTCGAAGATGGCGACATAACAATATTTGAATCGGGCGCCATTGTGGAATACATCCTGGCGAGGCATAAGAACGGGGGTTTGAAACCCGAGTCAGACGCACCTGTTTACCCAGCCTACCTGCAGTGGTTCCACTACTGTGAAGGAATGGTAATGCCACCGGTTAACACGATCGTGGTACAAACAGTTCTGCTA
>JAPKEK010000528.1 GCA_028822125.1 Pseudomonadales bacterium
CTCAGGGGGATGAAGCTGTCCCGGCAGACTTGGAATTTGTGTGCCAAGATAAAACAGCTTGATCAGCTTATAAGTCACGTTGGTTCGCAGATGGGGTTTCTCGAAGCCCACCCTGAATTGGTATTTTGTCTTTTAAAGGGTAGTCCCATGCAATTCTCAAAGCAGCCCCAGGAAGGACGCAAGCAGAGAATCGAGCTGTTAGACAGCGCTGAACTGCCGGTCACTGCGCTGCTTGATCAGCAGGCTGGACCCTATCGTCGATCACAGGTAGCAGTCGATGACCTTCTTGATGCAGCGGTATTATTCGCCTTGTCGCTGTTCGAACCGATTCCTTTACTGGCGCATACGGTTGTCGATGAATTTGGAATTTACTCGAACATGATAGCCCCGGCGGGTCGTTTGTGACACTGCCTGGAAGCCTGCTTGGCTTAGTAACGTAGTTTCCCTCATCGATATTTGATAACGTGCTGATATCTGTAAGGGAGGGAGTAGGGTATTGGATGAGTTAATAACGGACCTTGAGGGATCGTTGAGCTGGCTGGATGGTCTTTTGGGCTCAGCTTTTTATTTTCCTTATCTGTTGCTCGGTACTGGCGTGTTTTTTACGCTGTACCTGAAAGTACCCCAGGTGCGCTATTTTACCCACGCATGGCGGGTCGTCCGCGGCAAATATGATAAGCCACACCATTTGGGCGATGCGACCCATTTTCAGGCTTTAACCACGGCGATTGCCGGAACCGTTGGTACCGGTAATATCGGTGGTGTTGCGCTGGCCATTTATCTGGGTGGGCCAGCGGCATTGTTTTGGATGTGGATGACTGCGTTTTTTGGCATGACAACCAAATTTGTCGAAGTGTCCCTGTCTCATAAATACCGCCAGACAGACGATCACGGTTTTATCGTTGGCGGGCCAATGTTTGTGATGGAAAATGGTTTGAATTTGAAATGGCTGGCTGTTTTATTTGCCATAGCGACCGTGGTCAGCAGTTTCGGTAGTGGTAATATGCCGCAAAGTAATAATATTGCCAGCGGGATGCTGTCCACCTTTGGTATTCCGGCTTGGATTACAGGTTTGACCCTCGCCATATTATTAGGGATGGTCATATTAGGCGGTATCAAGCGAATTGTTAAAGTGGCAGAAAAGCTTGTCCCTACGATGGCTGTTATCTACTTTGTGGGGGGGCTTGCCGTGATTGCCGCGAATATTGAACAGGTGCTGCCTTCCTTCCTGAGCGTTATTCAAGATGCCTTTAGCGGCTCGGCAGCTGCTGGCGGCTTTCTCGGTGCCAGCTTTGCTTATGCTTTTAACAGAGGTGTTAATCGTGGCCTATTCTCGAATGAGGCCGGCCAGGGAAGCGCGCCTATTGCGCATGCTGCAGCAAGAGCAGATGAGCCCATTTCCGAGGGGATGGTATCTATACTGGAGCCGTTTATTGACACCATCATTATTTGTACCCTGACCGGCCTTGTAATTCTGGCTTCGGGCGCATGGAACGAGAAGCATGAAACGGACTTTCAAAAATTTGATACCCAGTTCATAGCAGGAACCTGGCATGAGGATAAACAGAGTAACCGTTCGGAATTATTTGCTTACTTGAATTTTGGCGAAAGCTCAATTGAGCCTTTCAGCGGTGATATCAATGTTGTTAATGGCATTGCTAGCTCGGCCGAATACACGATTCTTCACAACCGTTCGATCGCCGAGGATGTCCGTTTTGGACAGGGAAACAGCAGCTATACAGGAAAGCTGACCGTCAGGGAGGGCAAACTCATGGAACCTGTGGCACTGAGAGGCAGGTCTCTGGTGCATTCGGTTGATCTGACATCAATTGCATTTACTCGCAGCGTGTTCGGCGAATATGGCCGTTATATTGTGTCCATTGGCTTATTGCTGTTTGCTTTTACCACTGCGGTCGCCTGGTCGTATTATGGTGATCGAGCTATGACTTACCTGTTCGGGACGGGTTCCTTGACGGCTTATCGATTGGCCTACGTGTTTGGCTTTTTTATTGCCGCCATATCAGATACTTCTCTGATCTGGCTGATCTCTGCTATCACGATTGCCATGATGACTATACCCAATTTATTCTCTATTTTAATGCTGCGTAAAGAAATGAAACAGGGCATAGAAGATTATTGGGTTAAATTCAGGCAGGAAAATCCCGAGTCATGACCATGGCAGTAGAGAAGTCATTGCCATTTCGTCTGGTCCAAAGTCGACAGATAGCCACTTTAAACCTTGAAATGCTGGAATATGAGCATGTAGCGACCGGCGCGCGGCACTTACATCTTGCCTCGGATCATAAAGAAAATGTGTTTATGGTTGCGCTGCGAACGGTACCTACGGATTCAACTGGGGTCGCTCATATTCTCGAGCATACGGCACTGTGTGGCAGCGAGCGCTTTCCGGTCCGAGATCCTTTTTTCCTGATGTTAAGACGATCTTTGAATACTTTCATGAATGCTTTTACCACCAGTGATTATACGGCTTATCCTTTTGCCAGCACTAACCGTAAGGATTTTTTCAATCTCCTGGATGTTTATCTGGATGCGGTATTTTTCAGTCTGCTGGACCCTCTTGATTTTGCTCAGGAGGGACATCGCCTTGAATTTGAGGAGCCTGGTAATAGCGCTTCGAATTTAGTCTATAAGGGCGTTGTTTATAATGAAATGAAAGGCGCCATGAGCTCAACGGATAGTCAGCTTTGGCATGGCTTG
>JAPKEK010000018.1 GCA_028822125.1 Pseudomonadales bacterium
ATCTCTGAGACATTAGTGATTTGTGTTGCCATAACAGACCTATTGAATTGGTAAGCTTACCGAGGTTGCTTCAGTAGTAATTTTCAACAGGCCTGGAGCCAGTGTATTCGATTGGCTGAATGCCTTTGCTCATCTAAAGTATGCCGGCAATCTGAGTATTGCTCGCTCCAAACATAGCCGATTCGTTGCCCTCACGTCCAGAAAAGCCCTTTTCTGGCTAATTTTTCGTTGTTATCTCTTGAAAATTGTCAGATCAGCCCTACATAAAGCAGACAGGAGCGTATTTCATACCGTTATTAGTTTTTATTGTTAGAGGATAATTTAGCATGACCGCCATTTCCGAAAGTACTGTTTACCCCATGGTGCCAGGGAACAATTTACAGGCTTATCTGGATTCTGTACAACAGATTCCAGTGTTGAGTCGCGAACAGGAGAAGGATCTGTTCTGGCGATTTCAGAACGAGGATGATCTTGAGGCTGCCAGGACGCTGGTCATGGCGCACCTGCGCTACGTTGCCTATATTGCAAAAGGCTACGTCGGTTATGGGATTCCCCTTGAGGATCTGATTCAGCAAGGCAATGTGGGCCTCATGAGATCGGTAAAAAAGTTTGAGTTGGATCGAGATGTACGCTTGATCACATTTGCGGTGCATTGGATCAAGGCTGAAATACATGATTATGTGCTGAAAAACTGGAAGCTCGTGAAGGTGGCGACGACCAAGGCCCAGCGGAAGTTATTTTTCAACCTTCGCAAGAATAAGGAAAAACTAGGTTGGATGAACCGCGAGGAAACTGAACAACTCGCCTCCCAATTGAGTGTGTCTGCTGACGATGTTGTAGAGATGGATGCAAGATTAGGTCTTTCAGATAGAAGTTTCCATGCTGAATCTGATGAAGATTATGGCGCGCCAGAGACTTTTTTAAGCCTGGAACAAGACCAGGATCCGGCGTCTCTGGTTGAACAGGGCGAACTTAATCGTCAGCATAAGGTTTCAATGAATGCTGCACTGGCAGCCCTGGATGATCGATCCAGGGATATCGTTGAGAGTCGCTGGATGCAGGACGAAAAAGCGGGCCTGAAAGTGTTATCAAAGCGGTATGCTATTTCTATGGAACGAGTCCGCCAGATTGAAGCCGCTGCCTTCAGGAAAATGCAACCCTTTTTGAAATAGACGTTTGATAGTACTTCCCCTTGAGACCTGGTCGAGATAATGTAGGCTCAGACATTCAAAAGGGAAAATGCCATGTCCGAGAATACCATTACAACCGATCTTGGTTACGTTGATGGTAAGCAGGTTGTTGCAGATCTGAACCGCCTGTTGAGATTAAGAACTACGCCTATTGCGATGAAAATGTTTGTCAGCAAGGCCGAAATGGAGGCTATTCCTAGAATTAGAAGGCCCAGCAGCGTGCACACGACTGATCAAATTGTGGGTCAGGCCAGCCGTAATGGCTGGACTGTGGGAATCACCATGGCGGATCTGGTCGGAGCGCAGTGTGGCACCGTTATTGGCTTATCTCCCAGGGATGAAGCCTGGTTATCCGGGGATCGGATGGCGGGCGTCTGGTATGCCACTCAGGAAGAAGCTGCAGCCCACCAAGATGCCATGGATGTCCTGGAATTCGGTCAATATGAGGCAATGGCAGTGTCACCGCTAGCATCAGGTCGGCTGGATCCTCCTGATATATGTCTTATTTATGCAACGCCCGCGCAGATGATCTTATTTATAAATGGGCTGCAATGGACCGGCTATAAAAAACTGGATTGGGGATGTGTAGGCGAATCTGCATGTGCCGACTCCTGGGGCCGCGCGCTGAAAACAGGAGAGCCCAGCTTATCTATTCCCTGCTTTGCGGAACGTCGCTATGGCGGTGTTATGGAGGATGAATTATTGATGGCGATTCCGCCAAGCTTCTTGCCCAGAATCATTGCAGGCCTGGAAGCATTGTCTGGTAATGGCCTGCGCTATCCGATTCCACAGTATGGAGTGAATAACGATGTCAGAGCGGGCATGGGGATCAGTTATAGCTAGCAGATTGCTGCTGCTGGGGCCGCTATCCTAACAGGAAATAGTCTTCTTCAAGGTCTATACCGCAGATTCATTAAGCGTTGCCAGTTCAAGTCGAAAGTAAAGGATAAGGAGCCAGCATGCCTGGGGATTTGAACTGCTGGAATTGCGATGAAACGCTCCAAGACCCGCCTTTACCGCTGAGTCGTCATCTTGCCTGTAGAAATTGCTTTGAGTTTCTTCATTGCTGCCAGATGTGTTGCTTTTTCAATGTCAGTGCACCTGGACAATGTGATCATGACTTAGCCGACCCACCTGTTGAGAAGGCAAATGCAAATTTCTGCGACTATTTTAATCCCAGCGATCGGCAGGGCGGTAAATCCAAGACAAACAACCAGCACGCCAGAGACTCATTAGACTCGCTGTTTACGGATGAGCAGCAATCGCCGTCACAAAGCGAAGTGAGCAATGACCTTGATTCGAGGCTATCTGACCTGTTTGATGATCATTAACGAGCGCCCTCTGATATAACCGGATTATAGGCCAGGCGTGGTCAATAACTGTGCAATGATTAACTCAGGTATTGGCTAAGGTAATTTCGATCTCGCTCTGGTGCACAACCTTTTTGTGTTGGACAAAGTTAATTGAACAAGATCTTTAAAACAGGATTAAAGCTGAACAGGGGTTGGCCCGCTGTTAAATTAGCGCAGGCTTTAACGAAGCGCCGTTTTAGATGATGCCCATGGCCTTTAGGTCAGCATATTCCGATTCACTGTATCCTAATGCTGTTAGAATTTGATGGCTATCAGCGCCCAGCAGGGGTGGAGCGGAAACTACTTTTGGTCCATCAGGTGTTGCCATGAAACCCGCTTTCACAGCTTTGATTTCCTTGCCGGGTTGATTGGGTGAGGCAACGCTGGCAAATATTTCTCGATGAGCTAGTTGAGGATCGGCAATAACCTGCGGGATATCTCTGATTTCAGCGACAGGAATACCTCGCTTGGCGAGATCGAGCAGCCACTCCAGGGTAGTTCTTTGTTGAAGTTGCTCCGTCACATAATCATTGATCAATGCTGCATTTTTTGCCCTGCTGCTAGGGTCGGCAAATTCAGGTCTTTTTAGATCCTCGATTCGACCGAAAGCTTCAAACAGCTTTTCCACCTGATTTTTGCTTAAAGCAGTGATCTGTATAAAGCCATCCTTTGTGGCAAAGACGTTGGCCGTGGGTTGCCCGGTGGGCGAGGCATTGCCCATCAAACCCAGTTTCTTTCCCTGATTGAAGTAATTGCTGAACTGCGCAGCCTGAACGACGATGGCCGTATCGAGCATGGCTACATCGATATATTGTCCTTCACCTGTCTGCGCTTTTCTATGCAGTGATGCTGCAATGGCAAAAGCAGCATTCAGACTGGTGGCCATATCCACGGGCATAAATCCTGTCCGAGTGGGTCCGGTTGACGGGTGGCCATTCTGACTCATCATTCCGGATGCCGCTTGAATCGCGCCATCGTAAGCAGCCTCTCCTGCCTTGGGTCCCTGCTGGCCATAGCCAGTGACAGAACAATAAATAAGGTCGGGTTTTACCTTCTTCAGGGCATCGTAGTCCAGGCCTAATTTGGTCATCGTGCCCGCTTTAAAGTTTTCGATTACAACATCGGTGTTGGCGACCAGTTTTCGGATGATTGCTGTAGCCTGATCTGATTTCAGGTTCAGGGTCAGGCTTCGTTTATTAAAGTTCATCGCCACGAAGGCAGGCGACAGCGCTTTATCATCGATAGCGTTCATCAGGTTTCGTGTTTGGTCACCGTGTAGGGGTTGCTCTATCTTAATGACCTCAGCACCGAGCAGGGCTAATTGCATTGCGGCAAACGGGCCGGCAAATACCTGCGTGAAATCAAGTATGCTTATTCCTTCAAAGGCCTGAGTCATAAGGAGTCCTTCCAGTATTTGTCTTTGAGAAGACGTTTATATAATTTCCCCTGCAGGGTGGAGCCAATTCTTCCATAAATCCAATACTTTTGGGACATTTAATGTGAGATATTGGATTTCCCACGTCGGCTACCTTCAACTTTTGGAAGCGCTCTGGTGTTTGCCAACGCAGCGGACAGCACAACCGGCCTGACTTTCTCAGCCAGGTCGATACGGGGCCAGCCAAGCGCGTGCTACCAATGAGCTTGGCATGGCTGGCGAACAAGTGCTTTGTTTCATCAAGATAGATATGAGCGCCGCTTGACAGGGTCGCAAAAGTTTTTGACCTGTCAGATATCACTATCCGCCTTGGCCCAGATATTGCGCATGATCCAGGGTTGACCCATCCTGGTTTTTCTGTGATCGGCCAGTTTTTTCAGAATCAAGCAGGCGTGATCTGTTTCCGGTAAAGCGTGCTGTACTGATTGCGCCCAGGGTATAAAGTATCGACTAGGCTTTTAACGGCATGAGAGTGTAGATGGAATTTCGCTATTTGAGTATTGACAGGCAGGGGCCCATCGCTATCTGTACCCTTAACAATCCACCGAGTCACACCTTGACAGCCGCAGGCGTTAGCGAGTTACTGGCTTTTATCGGTGAAGTAGAGGCGGATAGCGGTCTTCGTGTGGTCGTTTTCACGGGTACTGACCCGGATATCTTTGTTCGTCACTATGAGGTTGGCGAACTCGCACAATCTTCCCGGACGCAGCAGACCCGCGATGAACCGGTGGTTAGCGGCCGCTTACATCCCCTGAATGAGCTGACAATCAAACTCTCCGGCCTGCCCTGTATTTTTATCGCAGCCTTAAATGGCAGCGCAGCTGGAGGAGGGTTTGAACTGGCTCTCGGTTGTGACTTTCGACTGGCGGCACAGGGAGACTATCGATTCGGCCTACCGGAAACTGGCCTTGGTATAATCCCGGGGGCGGGTGGCACGCAAAGATTTACCCGGCTACTGGGTACCGCAAAGGCGCTGGAGCTGATTCTACTTGGCCAGACACTGTCTCCCGAAGCTGCATTGTCACTTGGATTGCTTCATCGAGTATTCAACAAAGCAAGCTTTATGGAGGAGGTTCTGGAATTTGCCACCGTGCTCGCCGAACGGGCGCCAATAGCACTGGCCCAGGCAAAACGTGCCGTGCTGCAGGGCGCTGCCCTGCCCCTAGAGCAGGGTCTGTTGCTGGAACAAGCGGCTTTTGCAATTTGCATGAGATCAGAAGATGCTGCTAACGCTATGGCCGCCTGGTTGGAGGGAGAGTCTTATTCCTGGAAGGGGCGATAGCTCGCTGTTATTCGTTGCCAACCGGGTAAGCCGGATTCTTCCAGCCTGTCTCTGAAGTTGGTAGATGGGAATGTGCCATGTAACAGATGGGCAGTTTAGCGGTTTAACTAGCGGGCTATCAGTGACCAGTGAAGTCGCTATTGGTTAAGGTCGTGGGGCCTGGATGCGCGCCATAGTGCCAGCCACTGTAACCAGCCAAAACCAATAATGACAATGTAAACAGAGAAAAGCAGGGCCGTGAAGTACAAAGCCCTGTCCAGATATAGAAAAATAGACACCAGGTCAATGACTAACCAGTAAATCCAGTTTTCAAGAATTTTTTGGGTGACCATATAAGTTGTCAGGATGCTTGCCACAGTGGTGAAGGCATCAATGTAAGGTAGCCTTGCATCAGTCTGAAGTAAGAGCTGGCCAGCGATATAAGTACCAGCAAGAATCAGGGCCAGACTGATCAGATGCTGCCTGATCGGCCATGTCCTGATCGCCCTGGCCTGGTCATTTACCTTTTTTTGCCACTGCTGCCAGCCGTAAACTGCCATGCCGGCATAATAGACCTGCAGTATACTTTCCATATAAAGCCGAACTTCAAAGAAGACGTATAGATAAATCAGACTAGATAAGAAAGCAGCAGGCCAACACCATATCTGTTGTTTCACCGCGAGCAGAAGATAGCAGATAGCTAGAATTACCGCGATTAGTTCGATAACTGAACTAGAGCCTGCCTGGCCTAGCAACAGCTGCCAGAATGCTGTCACGGGAAGTACTCGAGGGTCACTCCAGCAATACGGGGTTCGCCGAATTGAAAGTAGGGTTCGGTGACGTAAAATTTCCTGGGATCATTGCCAAAGCTGCCAAAGCCTCGAGTATAGGTCAGCTGGTTGGTAAGGTTGCGGCCCCACAGGCTCAATCGAAAATGCTCGCCATCCAAGCCGATCTGACCATTGACCAGAAGGAAAGATCGACTACGACTGCGGTGACGGTCAGAAAAATAATAATCGTCCTTGGCATCCAGAGATAAACCAGCGAACCAGGAATCGACTGCATAGTCCAGGGTCAAGGTCCCCATATACTGCGGCGCTTGAGCCTGCTCTCGACCGCTTAGGTTTTCGCCAAATTCATTGATGAATTGGTCAAATCGGGTTCTCAGCAGGCCGATTGAGAAGCCGGCCTGCCAATGGCTGTTCATTAGCCACTGGGCTTCCAGTTCAATACCTTTATTTGTCCCCTCAGCAGCGTTACCGAGGAAGTCAATGAATTCGGTACTGCCATCAGGGCGCGATCTCAGCAGAGAACTTTTAACCTGTTGATCCTGACGCAGGGCGTAAAAGACAGCAGACCGGAGTCGAATACGATTGTCATAAAATGCTGACTTGAAACCTAATTCGGTTTCAAGCAGCGTTTCTGATTGAAATTCCCTGAGGTCCTCATCGAGACTGCCGTCGGTGTTAAAGCCACCGGCTTTGAAGCCTTTGGCAAGGCTGAGGTAAGCCATGGTTGTATCATTTAGTTGAGCCTGTAAGGCCAGTCTGCCGCCCCACAGGGTATCTTCCGGGTTGAATTTGAGCAGGCTGTTGTCGACATAGTGACTGGTTCTATGCTCCACGCGAATGCCCGTAATCAAGGTCAGGGTATCCGATAAAGCAGTTTCCAGTTCGCCATAAAGTGCTGTGGACTCCACATCAAAAGCACTTTGGTAATCACTGACTGCAAAGGTGTAATGCCGCGCCAGCGTGGTTTTTCTGCGCTGGTGGTAGATACCCATCAGCCAGCTTGTTGACTGGGCAAAAATTTTACTGTTTTGATTTGATAACAACCTCAGCTCCAGGCTGAGATGGTCACGCTCCCGGAAATAGTGATCTGTTGAACTGTAGGCCCAGGGATGAATATCTGTGAAACTCCAGTCTTCGTCATAACCATAGTTGATTTCTGAACGACTGAAGTTGCCGATTGTCACCAGATTCAGGTTGGTTAGTTCAAAGTGACCCAGGATGCCGATGGCAGTGCTTCGTTGTTGATCGAAACCCGGTTCATCTGACAATGTCGTTCGCGTGTTATCCAGTGAAAACGCATCATAGCCGTTGTCAATGTCCGCGTGCAGAACATTTACCAGCAGGTTATTTTGCTGCCCCAGATCGAATAGTAGTTTTGCTCTGATCGACAATTCATCCTGGCCATTGGTATTAGTCCTGTCGAGATAGCTGTTGTTGTAATAACCATCGCTTCGATGCCGAGAGATAGCGGTCCGACTGCTCACTCGGTCGTTTAAGGGTAGATTAAACATTGCTGAAATAGAAGTTGTGTTGTATTCGGCTGCACTCAATGCCAGTTTCATTTCATAATCCGGTGCTGGATCGTAACTTTTGAGATTAATAAGGCCCGCCAGGCCATTTGCACCATAGCGGGTTCCTCTTGGACCTCGCAGAACCTCAATTTGTTCGATATCTGTTAGCGTTGCGATACTTGCTGAGCCGCTAAAGTCGATCTGGTCTATGAGGACGCCGACAGAGGAATTAAGCGGTTCCACAAACTGGCTGCGTTCGCCAATTCCGCGAATTTGAAAAAAACGAGATCGATTGGAACCCATGGAATAATTGAGGTTCGGGATTGCATTAAGCATGCCTTCCAGGTGCTGGATATTCCGGCTGGATATGCTTTTTGCATTGATGACCGTGATGCTGGTGATGGTATCGAGTTCAGGCCGATTGCGAAAGTCTGCACTGACCTTTACTTCTGGTAATTCTGGCAGGGCCTGCTGAGAGTCGTCGGCCAGGTCAGCGTAAGAAAGTGACGTGCCCAGTAACAGGGGCAGCAGTCGAACGGCCCTTGCTGGTAAAGTCTTTACAAGGAAGAATTTTGGGGACAGGGTCTTTAAATGGCATGCTTTTTCGAAAAGAGCGTTCAGTTGGATTATCTTTACTTCAAAGGACATGCAGATCTCCGTGTTATCACTAACAGTGCCGGAGTGAGCTTGCGTTGGGGAGGGACTGGGATCAACAATCTTTTCCTACGCCGGCATTATCCGGATCAGGTTCCAGGGTTTGCTTTCAGTCAGCATCTCAGGTCCTTAGACCACCCCTAAGTTCGTGACACATTATATAGCGGGCCGGGTTATATTGTAAGGTCCGGGTTCTGACCCGAAAACGAGTCGATTACCAGCGGGGTCTTCAATCATGAAGTCGATGAGGCCGTAGTGAGAGGCCTGCAGAGGCCGGATAATATTAATGCCCTGCGCTTTACAATGATTAAAAAGCGTTTTCGCTTCGGAGATATATAAATAGGCATCTGTTTCTATGCTTTGCCTGGAGTCTGGTTGGGGTTGTCTTCCTCTGATTTGAATATGAATATCGATTTCATCCCGTTTCAGGACGGCGTAAACCGGCTGGTCATCCATTCCCCTGTATACGCCCGAAGGACACCTGAAACCGAGCTTTTGGCAATACCATTGAACTGCCTGGCCCGCATCTTGCGCTCCTAAAACCGGTGCCACTCTAGGCCTGTTTTTACTCATGGGCCAGCGTCGCATAGTCTATGGGGTGGGTGATATCCAGGTGGGATGGGCTTTCTGGCATTTCATATTTGAGCCCGGTGGCGCAGTTAAACAGTAATACTGATTCATCTTTACCGATTCTACCGGTATTGACTTCCTGGATTAAGGCTGCAACGGTAGCGGCGCCTTCCGGACACAGTAGCAAGCCTTCTCTGCTGGCCAGTTCTCTTTGTGCCAGTTCGATATCCTCATCGGAAACAGAACAGGCGAAGCCCTGGCTTTGTCTTACTGCATCCAGAATCAGGAAATCACCGATTGCCACAGGGACACGGATGCCGGCGGCCCGGGTAGTTGCATTATGCCAGAGCGCAGCATGTCGGTCGCCAGCATCAAATGCCTTGACGATGGGTGCGCAGCCTTCAGCCTGAACAGCAATCATGCGAGGTCTTTTACTACCAATCCAGCCTATTGCTTCAAGTTCAGCAAAAGCTTTCCACATGCCAATCAGCCCGGTACCACCGCCGGTGGGGTATAGAATCACGTCGGGTACCTGCCATTGATATTGTTCACAGAGCTCTAAACCCATGGTTTTCTTGCCTTCGATACGATAGGGCTCTTTTAGAGTCGAGATATCAAACCAATCCATATGCGGTTGACCTTCTTTGACAATCTTACCGCAGTCGTTAATCAAGCCATTCACCCGAAAGGTGGCGGCACCCTGCATGGCGATCTCTCGTACATTGACCTCAGGCGTGTCTTCCGGGCAGAAAGCATATGATTGCAGGCCTGCTCTGCTGCTGTAGGCAGCCAGAGCAGCACCGGCATTACCATTAGTGGGAATGGCCAGTTTTGTTAAACCGAGTTCTTTTGCCATTGATACCGCCAGGGCAATACCTCTGGCTTTAAACGAACCGGTAGGCAGACGGCCCTCGTCTTTAATGGCCACCGCATCCATTCCTAGTTTTGATTCCAGGTAGCGTGAACGAATGACAGGGGTCATGATCTCGCCTAGAGAAATAATGTTTTCGGTTTTTCTTACCGGCAGAAATTCACGGTAGCGCCAGAGATTGGCCGGTCTGTTATGTAACATAGACTTGTCTAAATAGGTTTTCAGGGCGTTAAGGTCATAACGCACGAGCAAGGGTTTGCCAGCATCGGATAAATTGTGGATTTGGTCTGCGGGGTAGTGGCGTCCCGTCTCGCTGCATTCAAGGTGGGTGACGAAAGTCTTTCGGTCCGGGAATTCCTGCATTTTAACAGGAATCGTTTGAGGGTTGAATTTTCCAGGCCGGATTGGCTTTTTGAAAAGCAAACGCGAGTTGCAGAATTGCCATATCCTGCTGCGCACCCGCCACAATCTGCAGGCCGATGGGTAAACCCTGTTGTGTGAATCCGCATGGAATAGAAATTGAGGGTAAGCCCAGAGAAGACAGATAGTAGCAGGATTTCATCCAGTCGATATAAGTCTCCATGGTTACGCCTTCTATCTCCTTGACATATTCATCGTCAATTGAAAAAGGAGGGACCTGAACCACAGGGAGCAACAGGAATTGGTAACGGGCAAAAAAATCGGATAGCCGGGTATATAGTTGCGTGCGGGCTTGTTCTGCCTGGCCAATATCCTTGGCTGTGAGTGCCAGGCCGGCTTGGGTATTCCAGATAATAGTGTCTTTGTATAAGGTCCTGTTTTTCTGGATGTCATCTCCGAACCGCATTGCAAACGACCATGCCCTGAGCGTTTTGAAGGCGAGGTCAGCACCACTGAAATCGGGACAGTGATCGTCTACCTCACAGCCAATATCAGAGAGTGGCTGAGCGGCCCTACGAATGACTTCCTTAACTTCGCTATCGACTGGAATTTGCCCATCAAAATCGGCACTGAGGGCAACTCTGACGCCCTTGAAGTCCCTGTCCAGGGGCGTTAAAAATTCTCTGCCTGATGCTTGGATGGAAAGTGGTGCTCTCTGGTCTGGGCCTGCTATTGCCGCCAGCAGGAGGGCACAGTCTTCCACAGTCCTTGCCATGGGGCCGCTGGTAGGAAGGTTGAACCAACCGGCTTCAGAGGGGATGCTTGGAACTCGCCCTGCGGACGGACGAAAACCGACAACATTGCAAAAGCTTGCTGGATTTCTAAGGGAACCTCCCATATCGCTGCCATCACACAATGGCAGCATTCGCGCTGCAAGACTGACAGCCGCGCCGCCTGAACTACCACCACAGGTTTTATTCAGATCAAAGGGGTTTTTTGTCGATCCGAATACTTCATTAAAGGTTTGCGAGCCGGCTCCCCATTCCGGTGTGTTTGTTTTGCCGATAGAAATGGCACCCGCATCCTGCATTCTCTGAACTATCAAGGCATTTTCGTCTGGAATAAAATCCTGGAATATCCTTGAACCAAAAGTCGTACGAATCCCCTTGGTCAGCACAAGATCTTTGTGGGCAACGGGAATACCACCGAGTATTCCAATGTCTTCGCCACGGGCTAACTGCTGGTCGATTTTTTTAGCCTGAGCCAGAGCTATTTCCGGTACGAGGGTCACTATTGCGTTGAGATTGCTATTGACCGCCTCGATTCGTGTTAGGTGCGCATTAAGCACTTCAGTTGCAGATACCGCATGGCTGCTGATCAGATGATGCAACTGGGTTGCGGATTGTTCGAACAGTTGGGTTGCAGCCAATAGATACCTCGATTCTCATTTATTGCAGGGCTTGAGTATAGTCGCTTTTGGCAGGAAACCGGACATTTTCAAGCCTACAGTTCAAGCATTTGCTTGATTGCATTCTGTGGCGAGGACGGATCCGGTTGTCATCACTGCTGCGGTGGGGAAGCAAATGCCCTGCATAGCTTTATTGGCAGGTCCACTGATTCAGCAGATCAGTTCAAGCTGCGGGTAAGTGGTCCTGAAAAGCGGCTTACTTTTCGCCAAGTGGGCCAGCTTCGCTTCTGCTTATGTTGATAAATACCGCCAGACTGATGAGCGTTAACGTGGCCGACAAGAGGAAAGGTGCGCCGGGATAATAGAAGGCACTGCTGGCTTGGCTAAAACTGGAAAAGACCTGGGTCATCAGCGGTGGTGCGATAATAGAAGCCAGGCTCATCAGACTGGCAAGGCCACCCTGAAGCTCTCCCTGGCGATTGTCTTCCACTTTAGTCGATGCCAGGCCATTGAGGGCTGGGCCTGCCAGTGCGCCTAGAGCGCCTGGAATCATAGCGAGATACATCATCCAGCTTTCGGACGCACCGGCATAACCCAGGAAGGCAACTGTGGTACAACTCATGCCTAATACCCCAGCGCCTCTGAGGCCAATTTTGGGGATGACTTTTTTAATCAGCAACCCCTGGACCAACGCCATTAGTAGTCCAATGAATCCCAACGAGTAGCCAATTTCGCGCGCCGACCAGGCAAAACGCTGCATGGTAAAATAGCTCCAGATGGACGGCAGAACATGATGCCCGAGATGATAAATGAAGATCACAGACAGGATGCCAAGAATCATTTTGTATTGGCTTAATCTAAGCAAAGTACTGATTGGGTTAGCGTTACGTAAAATGAACCTGCGGCGGTTTTCATGATTCAGGGATTCCGGCAGCAAGAGTAGCCCCATCAAGAGATTGACAGCCAGCAAGGCCCCGGCGAGGAAAAATGGCGCCCTGCTGCCAAAACCGCCGACAAGGCCTCCGATAATTGGGCCTATTACGAAGCCAAGTCCGAAAGCTGCGCCGATCATGCCGAAGTATTGCGCTCGTTTGTCCGCTTGCGTGGTATCGGCAATGTAGGCATTGCAGGTGCTTAGCGTGGCTGAACCCATTCCAGACAGGACTCTACCGATAAACAGGACTGTGAGTGACTCAGCCAGTCCCATCAATATGTAATTGCTGCTGGCGACACCGAGTGAAATCAGTAATACCGGCCTGCGGCCAATGGCATCAGATAGATTACCTAGCAGGGGTGCAAAGCAGAATTGAATAGCGGCATATATTACCATCAACACGCCACCGATCTGGGCGGCTGCAGCTAAGTCTCTGCCGTTGATCTCCATCAGCAGTTCGGGTAATACGGGTAACATGATGCCGAACCCGATGGAATCCATAAGCGCTGTTACGAACACAATCACAAGTGCCGCAGGGCCTGGAGCAATGTGTTCGGACGAATTTAAGTTGGTTGGTTGCACAGCGCAACGCTTATCTGGATCGGGTATTACAAGCCTAGCTGGTTTGCGGTATCCAGC
>JAPKEK010000529.1 GCA_028822125.1 Pseudomonadales bacterium
GATGGCGGAACGCATCTACAGGGGTTTAGAACGGCGCTTACCAGAACCTTGAATAACTATATCGAGAAAGAAGGTATCGCTAAGAAGTCCCAGGTCAACACGACCGGGGATGATGCTAGGGAAGGGTTAACGGCTATTATTTCAGTGAAAGTTCCTGATCCTAAATTTTCCTCTCAGACAAAAGACAAATTGGTCTCATCAGAAGTTAAAACAGCGGTTGAACAGGAAATGGGACAATATTTTGCGGATTATTTGCTGGAAAATCCGCAAGAGGCTCGTTCTATTGTTCAGAAAATGATTGATGCAGCCCGAGCTCGCGATGCGGCCAGAAAGGCGCGTGAAATGACTCGACGTAAAGGCGCATTAGATATTGCTGGATTGCCTGGTAAATTGACGGACTGTCAGGAAAAAGACCCGACAAAGTCAGAACTATTTTTGGTAGAGGGCGACTCAGCGGGAGGATCGGCTAAACAGGGTAGAGAGCGTAGGAATCAGGCGATATTACCTCTGAAGGGTAAGATACTCAACGTAGAAAAAGCTCGTTTTGATAAAATGCTTTCTTCTGTTGAAATCGGCACCATGGTGACCGCATTCGGTTGTGGTATAGGGCTAGATGAATTTGATGCAGACAAGCTGAGATACCATAAAATTATCATTATGACAGATGCTGATGTTGATGGCGCGCATATTAAGACATTGTTACTCACTTTCTTTTTCAGACATATGCCAGAGCTAATTGAGCGAGGTCACATCCTTATTGCCCAACCTCCGTTGTATAAGGTTAAGCGAGGTAAACAGGAAAGATATATAAAGGATGAGGAAGAACTGAGCAGGTTTACTCTGGAGCTGGCAATGGATGAGGCGAGGTTGCTCAAAAGTGGAGACACTGATGTCCTGCCCAAAGAGGAATTTTTAGCGTTAGCGCAGGCCTATTATCAGAATCAGACTCGCATGCATCGTCTGGAACGGATCTACCCCTTTGCGGTTTTGGAAGCCCTGCAGTTTCAGGCTGCTATAAAGGCACAGGATCTGTCTGATTTGGCGTTAGTCGAACAGTTTACTGAACAGTTAGAAAAAAGGGTTTTGCTACTTAATAATTCCCAGAATCAGTACTCAATTTCAATTCAGGAAGATGCAGAACGAGGTATTTATTTCCCCATCGTCGGTTGGGTTAATCACGGTTTTAGAAAAGATTATGAATTTAATCGAGATTTTTTCTTATCGGCAGAATATCGGGCTATTGCCGAATTTGGTGAAAATATGCGAATTGCCGTGCCTGCGGGTAGCCAGGTATTTAAAGGTGAACGCTCGCATGAGGTGGATGATCTAAGTGCAGCGTTGAACTGGCTGCATAAGGAAGCAGCCAGGGGACAGTCACGCCAGCGATTTAAGGGCCTGGGTGAGATGAATGCGGATCAGTTGTGGGAGACGACCATGGATCCTAAGTATAGGACCATGCTACGTGTATCGATTGAGGATGCGATCAAAGCAGATCAGATCTTTAATACGTTAATGGGCGATAACGTGGAACCGAGACGGGAATTTATTGAGGAGAATGCGCTGGCGGTTGTCAATCTGGATATTTAATGATGTCAGCGTCAGCCTTGCTTGGCAGGGCGTTAACTCTGCAGCAGTGAGAGATCTGCCAGTTTCATAACCATTCTCCTGAGTAGGTTAAGCGTGGCTTGTCGATTCTGCCGTAGTTCCAGATTCTCATCCATGACCATGACATTCTCAAAATACGCTTGCAGTGAGTTAGCACTGCCAGCCAGTTTTGTCAGACGCTGACTGAAGTCAAAGTCCTTTGTTTCAATTTCCTGCAGGTTAAGGATTTCTGTATAGAGTTCATGTTCACTGGGATGTTGGAAAAGCGCTTTATCGACCAGGTATTGTGAGTTTAGCGTCGATTTGTCGAGTATTTTTTGAATACGCTTCTGAGCAAGGATTAATTGATCGGCTTCCGTTCTGGAACGGAAGGCTATCAGTGCTTCAATATCTGCTGTTGCTGATAGTAAATTATGGATGTTATTACTTCGATGGCGAATTGCTCGAATGACATCCAATGGTTTACCCTGATCGACGAGCCATTGTTCAAATCGATCCCTGATGTATTCCAATAGTGCGTGGCTGTCAGACCGTTGTGAAAATAGTGAGCTACTGTATTCAGCGATCGTTACCAGATCTAGGGGAAGTTGTTTTTCGATACAGATTCTTACTATACCCAGCGCTTGCCGCCTAAGACCGAATGGGTCTTTACTTCCGGTGGGTGGTTGGCCAATTGCAAACAGCCCGACCAAAGTATCTAGCTTGTCTGCTAACGCCAGGCAGCAGGCTGTATCACTGCCTGGCAGGCTGTCTCCTGAAAAACTGGGTTGGTAATGCTGTCTAATGGCGTCCACAACAACGCTGGGTTCGCCAGACTTCTCCGCGTAATAGCCACCCATAATGCCTTGTAGATCGGGAAACTCGCCGACCATATGACTAACTAAATCTGTTTTAGCCAGTAAGCCTGCCCGTCTGGCAGGTTCTGGATCAACGTTGATTGCAGCTGCAATAAAACCGGCCAGTTCAGATATCCGATTGGCTTTATCTAAAAAAGACCCAAGTTGATGCTGGAAAACGACCTTAGCCAGCTTTCGCAAACGATTGTCGCTGGATGTTGCAACGTCTTTGTTGTAAAAAAAAGCCGCATCCGCTAGACGC
>JAPKEK010000530.1 GCA_028822125.1 Pseudomonadales bacterium
CTGATTGCCCCGATATGTTCAGCAAAACCACCTGCGAATAATCCAAGCACCTGCCCGCCAAAAGTTAACCCCATGGCGACAGTTACCACCTTCTGCAATTCCCCATCGGCTATCTGATTGAGCATGCCATCTCTGGCAGGTTGAGCAAATGCCGTTACCGCCCCCATAAGGAGTCCATAAACAATAACGCCAGAATAACTCAATACGCCCCCGCTGATCAGCCAGGCCAAACACAAAGCAGGTAGTGCCGCAAGGAAATGACAGACCATCAGTATCGACCTGCGATCGATTCGATCGGCCAGCAACCCTCCCATCAGAATCAAGACAATGGCAGGCAATTGCAGACACATCTGGGCAATGCCCAAGCGCTCGGGAGTCTCTCCTAGTTGAACTGTGATTAACCAGGGATACAAGATGGTCTGCAATCCAGTTGGGGCCACAAAACTGATCAGGCCTGCCATGTACCAGAAATACTGTGAAAACTTAGTGTGCATACCGACGTTCCAGTTTCATCTTGTTCTTTTCTCTAAGCAGCTTTCAAATAACCTTTACAGACTAGAAGGCCATAGCCCCAATGAGGCAATGTATACGGCCAGCAATGCCTTTATTTTCAATCACGCTGCAGGCCAGTTAGCCGGTCAGGCTTCGGTAGACCTTTGACAGTTCATCTGGCAGCTGATGTACATCCTGTATCACCATATATTGCCGGTCAGGACACATCTGTCTCAGATAATCATGGCCAGATGGGTCCACCGTTAAGCAATACGTCTGCACACCCTGCTGTTTAGCTTCATACAACGCCTTCATGGTGTCGTTAACGCCGTAGGCCTTACTGTTACGATCACTGCCATAATCATGATCCTGCGGGTAGCCATCACTGATTATAATCAACGCTTTTATACGTGATTCTGTTCGCGTTAAGCGCTGCGTTGAGTGCCTGATGGCGGGTCCCATCCTGGTGCTCCGGCACGGTTTAATACCACCAATCCTGGCCTTAGTACGATGATCCAGCGACTGGTCAAAGTCCTTGCATAGATAGTATTCGACCTGATCTCGACCATAACCGCTGAAACCACACACAGCATAGCTATCGCCTAGAGCCTCGAGCGCTTCAGCCATTAAAATAACAGCCTGTTTCTCGATATCGATAATTCGCTTGCCCTCAACCACTGTTGCTACAACGGGATCCGACCAGTCGAATTCCTCTGGCGCCTCTATGGCACTGCTTACAGACTCACCTTCTGAATCCGGAACACTATCATCCGTCGAGGCACTCATATCAACCAGAAACAACGCGGCAACGTCTCGGCCCTTTCGTTGTCTTTGAACATATATCCGTTCACTCGGGGTATTACCCGTTAACCGATCGACCGTGGCTTCCACAGCGCGCTCCAGGTCTATCTCATCGCCTTCTGCTACCCCTTTGATCTTGACCAGCAATTCGGGTTTAAGGCGGTCAAGCTGGCGGCGTACTCGAGCCAACAAGGCCCGGTGGTCGCGCAGCGCAGCCTGGAAGTAGTCAAGATCCATCTCACAGTCTTTTATCTCCCGAACCTTACACCAGCGACGACGATAATCCTCAATCAGAAAATCCCACTCATCGTACAAGTAAGTCCTGTCCGGCTTGTTTCGCCTGGCAAATTGCGCCAGGGCTTCCTGCAGACCAGACATTTTATCTGACTCTGATTGGGCCTCATCGCTGCTGGCAACATCGGGTTTTTCATCCAGGTCGGTCATCATCATGCCCTGTTCAGGATCAACATCACCTCTCTTCATTTCCTCAATTTCGAGCCCGGCAGGGTCTATCTTCATAGCAAGCTGAAGCAAATCTTCACCTTCTGTAAGCTGTACGGCGCCGTCTAATTCAAACAAGGGAAGGTTTATCAGGGCCCCGTCAATATCCAAAGTACGACGATAATCCATAACAATATCGGAGGGCACGACAGTTAACATCTTATCAGAGAGTAGTGGATAGAGATCATCAAGCACCGCCAGCGTGTCAAAGACGGTACTGCAGGCATCACGTAGGGATTCCAGCTGTTGAACCATAAAGGCACTTTCAGATTCACGGGCATCGGGTGGCTCATCCAGGGTAGTCAGTAGCATCTGCTCAAACAGGTTCGGTGGCCCGGTCAATCCAGCCCGCAGCGATTTCCCCAGTGATTGCTTTAGCAACCCATACCCGTGAGCCGTACCAGGGAATTCTGCCTGCCAGCGCCAATCGATTCGAGCTGCCTCAATCCTGGCAAACAGGACCACTGCAAGCCTGGGCTGAGGATACGTTGAGATGGCCCGGTCAATCTCCCGCAGTGCCTTAAGCGTCCCCCACTGGTGATAGCCCAGTTGATGCAGCACAGCATGTTTATAGAATAGGAAATTTGATGCCCTGCTGCTGAACTGATTTACCTGACCTGGCAGGATAATGGTTAAACCATCAAAACCAGATTGGAAACGATAGTCCGCGCCTTGTTCCTGAGGTTCATCCTCAGCGCTGAGAATGGCCCATCGAAAACCTGCCATGGCTTCGGCATAAAGCTGCAAGATTCGCTTACAACTATCAAAATTAACCTGACCCCGTAGAATTTCCAGATAATCCGTGGCTACCGCAGATTCAAGACTAAAAAACGCTTCCAGACGCTTGTTTTCACCAGCAAACAGGTCATGGCCCTTATTAATCCAGTTTCTGATGACATCGGGCTGGT
>JAPKEK010000531.1 GCA_028822125.1 Pseudomonadales bacterium
GCCGAAAAATTAGCCAAGAAGATTAAAAAAGGTAGGAACTTTGATCTGGATGATTTCAGGGATCAAATACAACAAATGAATAATATGGGCGGCCTTGCTGGGATGCTCGATAAATTACCCGGAGCCGGTCAGATGGGACAAGCAGCCAAGGAGAGGGTCAGTCAGCAGAATTTTGTTCAGCAGGAAGCCATCATCTGTTCTATGACGGGCAGGGAGAGGCGATTTCCTGATGTGATAGCGGGCTCTCGAAAGAAAAGGATAGCAAGAGGCTCGGGCACCCAGATCCAGGATGTGAACCGGCTATTGAAGCAGCACAAACAGATGCGGAAAATGATGAAAAAGCTGGGCCGAAAAGGTGGCATGGCGAATATGATGCGTGGGATGCAGGGAATGATGCAGCAGGGAGGCCCCCGAGTGTAGTGTATTTGGCTAGGCGCAGCAGTGAGAGCTGCTATTACCTTTTCGCCAGGATCTCAAGGAAAAGAGTTTTATTCAGCGGTGTATTACCGTACAATTGGCGGCTTTTTACGAGGAAACGGTTTGTAGTTTCATCGTACAACCCGAAACTAGAGGATGGACTTTAAATGGTGATGATTCGCCTGGCACGAGGAGGCAGCAAGAAGCGGCCCTTCTACTACATAACCATTGCTGATCGCAGAGAGAGCAGGAATGGTAAATTCATCGAGCGAATTGGCTTTTTCAACCCGCTTGCAAGAGGTGCCGAAGAAAGATTACGTCTGGACATGGATCGAGTTGAGTATTGGCTGAAGCAGGGCGCGCAAGCCTCAGCTAGAGTTAAGTCTCTGATAAAGGTTTACCGTAAGGGTGTGGATGCAGTCGATGCTGAAGCTGAAGAGGCTGTAGCTTAGATTCCACCCATGTCAGAGCCAGGTTCTTGCCAGGGAAGAGATGTTGTTCAGGTTGGCACAGTCACAGGTGTATTTGGTTTAAAGGGCTGGGTTAAAGTCTTTTCTTATACCGATCCAATAGAAAGTATTGTCGACTATCAGCCCTGGCTAATAAAGCGGGGTGAAAGCGAACAGTTGGCGGAAGTTGCCCAGGCCAAATGTCAGAGAAAGAAAATACAAGTTAGGATGAAGGGTTACGATACCAGAGACCAGGCTGAGGCACTGGTGGGAATGGAAATCTGGGTTGAGAGGCAGCTGTTCTCTGCATTGGATGAGGATGAGTACTACTGGTTTGAGTTAAAGGGCCTGGCGGTCGTTAATGAACTCAATGAAAGGTTAGGCACTATGGACTCGGTGCTGGAAACGGGGGCAAATGATGTGTTGGTGGTTATACCGGATCATGCCAGTATCGACCAGCAAGAAAGATTAATCCCGTATGTTCAGAGCGAAGTGGTTATCAACGTAGACCTTAAGTCAGGTTTAATTCGAGTGAACTGGCCAAGGGATTACTGATGGAATTCGGGGTGGTTACCGTCTTACCGGAGATGTTTACTGCCTTAACTGATTTTGGAATCACCGGGCGGGCGTTTAAAGCGGGTATAGCGACATTGAGTCTTGTTAATCCGAGGGCGTTTTCTGAGGATCGACACGGCACGGTAGATGATAAGCCCTATGGTGGCGGCCCGGGCATGCTGCTTAAGGTGGAGCCCGTGTTAGCAGCAGTAGATGCGGCACGAAAACAGTGCAAGCATCCGGCCAAGGTGATTTATTTTTCACCGCAGGGGCGCAGGTTAGTTCAGGCGGACTTGAATGAATTGGCATGCCAGCCAGCGCTTATTTTTATAGCTGGGCGATATGAAGGACTGGACCAGCGTTTAATTGAACTGGTGGTAGATGAAGAATACTCCATTGGTGATTATGTTTTGAGTGGTGGTGAGATTCCGGCTATGGCAGCTATGGATGCCATCATAAGACTGCTACCCGGAGCGCTAGGAGACGTGGAATCGGCTGATGAGGAATCATTTACGGATGGTTTGCTGGAATATCCTCAGTATACAAGGCCTGAGAGTGTATCGGGTAAGCATGTTCCTGAAGTATTGTTAAGTGGTGATCACGTCAAGATTAGAAACTGGCGACGACAGCAGTCCCTGGGGCGGACATTTTTGAGACGACCTGACCTGCTCGAAAAGAGAGGCCTGGACGCCGATGAAAAAAGGCTCCTGGATGAATTTTTACAGGATTTAGGTTTGGATTGATTGAGGAATTCAATATGAGTAAGAATAAGATTATAGAACAGATTGAGCAGTCTCAGCTTAGAGATGAGGTTCCTGATTATGCGCCTGGGGACACTTTAGTGGTTCAGGTCAGAGTGCGTGAAGGAGCCAGAGAGAGATTACAGGCCTTTGAAGGCATTGTTATCGGCAAAAAGAACCGGGGCTTAAATTCGGCATTTACGCTGAGGAAGGTATCACACGGTGTTGGTGTGGAACGAACCTTTCAATTGCATAGCCCGCTGATCGAGAGCATTGCTGTTAAGCGACGAGGTGACGTAAGACAGGCTAAGCTATACTATCTCAGGGATCTCAGTGGTCGTAAGGCCCGTATCAAGGAAAAACTCAACTAGGTTGACGGTCGGTTATCAGTTTACCCTTCATAACGAGTTAACTCTTTTAAGTATTCGCAGAGTACCCTCTGGTGTTACAGTCATCAGAGCACGGCTATTCGAAAGCTAATAAGCAGGTAGTGCTACCCTAAAGCGGGCAGCGCGGTATTCCTACTTGGCGAAAGT
>JAPKEK010000532.1 GCA_028822125.1 Pseudomonadales bacterium
CGCAGCACCGAGGGTTTCATGGCCGACAAGCTGCTGCGCTGGAGGGCCTGATTTTTTGTCTGGAAAGGCGTCCTGTCGATCGGTTTCTCCAACGCTGGGTGGGTTTCCAGGCTCAGCTGAGGCCGCCGTCCATTGGGCTGGATTGTCTCTGGGGTCAACTGCTGCCAGAGGTGCTGCCGCAGTGGGCAGGGTTTGGACAGGTTGGTTCACAGCAGATTCCAGCGGCCCTGGATGGGTAGTGTTGGTTGTTACCAGTTGTGGAGACTCCTGATGGGTTTCAGCATAAATGAACACTAATATTGTAACGAACAGCGCCGCAGTGGAGGTGATGGCGGCATATTGCCAGTTAATCCTGATCGCAGGCCGATAGCCGAGGATTTCTTTAGCCGCTTTTTTAACGATGGAGGGTGAAACCTGTATCTCGCCCTCAGAATAGGCTCCCAGCAAGGATCGATCACATATCAGATTGATCACTCGGGGAATACCAGAACTGATTTTGTATATTCGATTCATCGCGGAGTTAGGAAAGAATGTTCCTTTGGCGCCTGCAACAACCAGTCGATGCTTGATATAAGCAGCGATCTCATTCCTGTTCAGCGCATCAAGATGGAATCTCGCGGTAATCCTCTGGGAAAGCTGGCGTAACTCGGGCTTTGCCAGGATGGTTAATAATTCAGGCTGGCCGAGCAGTATTATTTGCAGTAGTTTTCGCTGATGGGTTTCAAGGTTGGTCAGCAGGCGGAGTTGCTCGAGTACTTCAATGGACAGATTTTGTGCTTCGTCGATGATCAGAACCGTTCTTCTATCCTTACTGTGAGCCTTCAGAAGGTAGGCATTAATCCGATCAGTTAGCACTTTGATACTGGCTTTTTTTGGATACTTTATGTTCAGGTCATCGCACGCTGCTGCAAGTAATTCCGCGGCAGTCAGCTTAGGGTTAAGGATAAATGCAGTATCGACTTTCTTAGGTATCTGATCCAGCAGGCAGCGACAGACAGTCGTTTTTCCCGTGCCGACTTCACCGGTTAACAGGATGAACGCGCCGTCACCTTGGATACCATAGGTTAGATGTGCCAGGGCATCGCGATGCCGGTCGCTCATGTAGAGATACTGGGGATTCGGGGCTATTGAAAAAGGTGATTCTTTCAATCCGAAGTAGTCGTTATAAATAGCCGTCAATAGGTCGCCTCCATGATCACAGCAGCATAGCCTCCAGACTATCCTCCTAGCAACTCAGAGAGCAAATTATCCTTGCTTTGCCATCGATCTGCAATCCAGTACTGGGTTGCTTTGGCTGATGATATAGTATTGGTGCTAATTTCAGCGGGTACCTGGATTTGTTCTATATTGAAGAAAATTTCCGCCTTATGGCCACACAGGAATTCAAAGAAAGTGGGGGTTCGCTGTTTGTATGCGATAGTGACGTCGAGGACCGAATCCAGATGGTCCTTGAGTGAGTCAACGACCATAGCGGCGCCGCCGCTTTTGGGTTTTAGTAGGCGTTGATAGGGGGACTTCTGCTTAGCCTGTTTTTCTTTTGTGAATCGGGTGCCTTCAAGAAAATTTAACACCGAGACTGGGGTGAGCTTGAATTTCTCTGCAGATTTGAGTGTGGTTGCCAGATCCTTGCCTTTGAGATGAGGGTTTTTCCTGAGCTTATCTCTGGAATATCGTTTCATGATAGGAAAATCTAACACCCACCAGCACAGACCAATTATAGGTGTATAGATTAATTCTTGTTTGATGAAAAATTTGAGGAAAGGAATTTTCCGGTTCAGTATCCGCTGTAATATTAGGATATCTGTCCAACTCTGGTGGTTACAGATGACCAGGTACCAATGATCTCTACTTAGCTCGGGTTCTCCTGTTACGGTAACCGCCAGTTTTTGGAATGTATCCACAATGATATTATTGACACTTATCCAGTTTTCAGCGGCAGCCATCGAAAATCGCGTACAGGCTGGCTCATAAGCGGCTGGCAGAAGAGCACGAACCAGTGCCGTGACATAGAGTGGAATGCAAAAAAATGAAGTGTTGACAAACATTAACACCAGACTCAGGCAACCTTTAGCTGGACCCGGTAAAAATCTAAGCACATTTTTCTCCCGTCATTTGGCAAGCATAATGGGCTGGATGCTTGGCATCACTATTTTGTCAGATTGGGCTGAAGATGACTATTGATTCGGTGACCAGACTCCGGGGCTGGAAACGACAGGGGGCGTGTCAGTGTTGCCTTGAAAAGACAGCAGACGTGCTATCTTGTGCAGACCTAAATTCATGTAGACCTAAACTTATTTGTTCTCAGGGTTGGTCAGCCCACTGGATTTGTTTAGCAGGGTCGAGGCGACTGTTGCCGGCCGGGATGATAAAATCAGTAACCGTATTTATTTCGGACTGTTTACGTAGGTCTAGTAGGACGAGTAGAAGATGACTGTTTTTAAAAATATACTTGGAGACCTGAGTGCTCAGCAGTTTCTGCAGTCACACTGGCAGCGCAAGCCCTTGATGGTGCCGGGCGCGTTTGCCGGTTATTCATCTCCGTTATCTGCTGATGAACTCGCTGGTCTTTCACTAGAGCCCGATGTGGAGTCTAGAGTGGTTCTCGGCGCTGATCCTTCTGGGCCATGGCAGGTTCAGCATGGCCCATTTCAAGAAGCTGATTTCAGGCTGCTGCCTGACAGCGCATGGACTCTAATG
>JAPKEK010000533.1 GCA_028822125.1 Pseudomonadales bacterium
TGAAAGGCTTTTTTTTCAATGTTGTTTTAATTGAAAGGCTTTTTTTTCAATGTTGCCTGAACAGAAAAGATTCGTATTGAGTGCTGTTGTGAGGCCCCACACACAATTGAACGGATGTTATCATCACCACGGTGACACAAGGACAGAACAATGAGTAAAGTGATGTTCCCGGGTACTGCAGGATTGCTGGAGGCCAGGCTGAAACAAGGTAGCTGCGATGTTGGAACAGCGTTATGCTGTCATCCTCATCCCCTTTATGGCGGCAGCCTGGATGATCAGGTAGTGGCTATCCTGGCAGATGTCGTCAGCCAGTTCAGTAACGTCTGTATGCGCTTTAATTTCCGTGGTGTTGGAGATTCTCAGGGAAGCCATGATGCAGGGCAAGGGGAAACTGATGATGTAATCAGCGCCTGCAACTGGCTTGAACAGGAAGGTAACCCAGTATCGATCCTCGGTGGGTACTCCTTTGGTGCCAGTATGGCTTTAGCAGCATCTGCAGAGATTGATGTGCAGACTTTGATACTCATTGCGCCGCCGCTCCGCCAGGCGGTGGCGCTCAGTGAAAGGCAAAAGCAGTCAGATATCGTAGTCGTATTAGGTGATCAGGATTCGTATATGAATATTGATGCGCTCAGCAAGACTTACGGGTTAGAAAAAATAAGAATTATTGCGGGTGCTGATCATTTTTTCAGGTATCACAGAGTGGAATTAACTCAGTTATTGAAGGAATTTATGGATGGATCTTAAAGTGCTGCTGTACCAAGTGGAGGACAACATTGCAACGATTACGCTTAACCGACCTAAGCGAATGAATGCCTGGACTGGCCGCATGCATACTGAGTATAGGTGGGCATTACTTCAGGCGGAACAGGACGGGGAAGTCAGAGCCATCATAGTGACAGGTTCGGGAGCGGGTTTCTGTGTGGGCGCCGATGCCAGGGCTCTTGAAGGCCATGTCGAAAAAGGCGGATATGACCCAGGGACACCAGATCCATTGGCGCTACCTGGATTCGGTGTAAGGCCTGAGTTCGATGCAAGTTTTTCCTATCATTTTGGATTAACCAAACCGGTGGTGGCTATGATCAATGGGCCGGCGGCAGGTGTAGGCCTGGTACTTGCCTGCTACGCTGATATTCGCTTTGCGGTTCCGGATGTGAAACTAACTACGGCTCATGGTAAATTGAATCTTCCTGCTGAGTATGGCTTGTCCTGGTTGTTACCGCGGCTCATTGGCCTGACTCGAGCCAATGACCTGTTGTTGTCCTCGCGTAAGTTCAGTTCAGATGAAGCCCTGGAACTGGGACTGATTAATCGCTTAATTGACCCGGATATGCTGATCAAAGAGACTCGAGCCTACGTGCTGGATATGATTCGTGAAAACTCACCTACTTCGCTGAAGATGACCAAAAAACAGATTTATCATGATCAACATCGCGATGTTGCGGCAGCTGTGACAGAAAGTGAACGATTGTTAACCGAGATGACCCAGATGAAGGATTATGGTGAGGGAGTTGCCGCATTTCTGGAAAAAAGAAAGCCTCAATGGATGGGAGAATAGCGATGAACAGTTTACAGACGACTTCCTCGTCACTGCAGAAAGAGCCTTTTTACCTGCCGGTTGGAGATGAAGTGGCGATTTTCCTTGCTGCCTATCAGCAGCGCCTACCGGTTCTTCTGAAAGGTCCGACTGGATGTGGCAAGACTCGATTTGTAGAATACATGACACATCGAATTTACCGAGGCCAGGATGCTGTTATCGATCGCCAGGCCGTTCAATATCCCCTGCAAACAGTTGCCTGTCATGAGGATCTGTCGGCAACGGATCTGGTAGGTCGATTCTTACTGCAGGGAAATGAGACTGTCTGGCAGGATGGGCCCTTAACCCGGGCTGTAAAAGAAGGCGCAATCTGCTATCTGGATGAAATTGTCGAAGCTCGCAAAGACTCAACCGTATTGATCCATTCGTTAACGGATCACCGTCGAATTCTGCCAGTAGAAAAACAAGGTTTAATCCTGGATGCTCATGCTAATTTCTTGTTGATTATTTCTTATAATCCGGGTTACCAGAATCTGTTAAAGGATTTGAAAACCAGCACAAGGCAACGTTTTATTGCGATTGATTTTGATTATCCCGAAGAATCTACCGAAGCCGATATCATTGCTCACGAGAGCGGGGTTGATATTAGTCTAGCAGCGTCTTTAGCAACACTGGGGGCGCGTATACGGAATCTCAGACAGTATGGTTTTGATGAGGGTGTCAGCACAAGGTTATTGATCTATGCGGGCCAGCTTATCAGTCAGGGGGTAGCGCCTGATCGGGCCTGTACTGTGGCGATCAGTCGTGCCGTGTCGGACGATGTTGAAGTCCAGACCGCCATGAATGAAGTGGTCACTTCCATCTTTCCCGATTCTGGCAGCTAATCCTGTGGTTGAAGGGGCATCGGTTGGTCAGACACTGTTTTCAATAAACCGTCAGGCAGGCGAGATTTATGGGGAAGTCTCTGAGCTGTTGCCGTTGACCGATAACCAGATCACTATTTGGAGCGAGCAGGCTCTGGTCCTGGCGCAATCAGGATGGCATGGCTGGGAAACGGCTTGTACATTTATGAGTGCATCGGCTTCCTTGTGTGAGTCCCGGGGCTTGGAGGGGGTGATGCAGCGCTGCGAATATGCCGTGTCGCTGTCAGAATTCA
>JAPKEK010000534.1 GCA_028822125.1 Pseudomonadales bacterium
TTTAACTTTTGTATTCAACATCACCGTTTCCTGTATTGGTTTATTTGACAAACAGAGACCCTCCCCAAATCTTCAGCTACCGACGATCCAAGCGCAAAATAGCTCCTCTGGATTGTCGATTTGACACTGATATCCAAGGCTTACAACAGGCTCTCTAAGCCTGACCAATATAACTCATCCTGATGCAAAAAGTGTATTTAACTGACGGTAAACACAAACCGAGGAGATCCTGTTTTAAGGTATGATTTCTTGAACAAGAAAGGTCATAACATCAGAACTTAGCAGCCCAACCTGGGCTGCCAATTAGCCAAGCGGCCCTGCGACCTCATGTTAAGCGGTACTATGCAACTCTGCCTTGACAGCATCAGCGATACGGGTGCCATCAAAAAAGCCCGGATTATTCCCTGCATACAGCTGTACTGAAAAACTGAAGGCAAAATTTCGGAAATCCTCTTCGGATATCAGATCATGCTCCAGCTGCTCATAGGCTTCGGCAGCAGCATGCCCCATGTCGAGGACATCCCAATGGCCAAGGTCAAAACTCATAACGGCGCGGACCTGCTCGCCAAAGGGATTAGCCTTACGGTTAAACGCAGTAAAAGCCAGGGAGTCATCCGATTCGCAGCCAAAATAGAAATTTGGAATAAATCGATCACGAATATCCTCAGCCCTGGAAATGCCCATAGCTGCAAAATCATCTCGCACATCAGGCGGTATATCGTGACCGCCCACGCCCAGAGAACGCGGCAATTGCTCCAGCTTAGCCAGGGTTGCAGCATCGCCATACTGTTGAAACAAACCCTGCGCCTGGGCCAGGTCAATATTAGCCGGATTCAGGTTCTCAAGCCCAGCTGGATTGCGCTTTTTCCATCGCCCTACGATATCGTTATAAAGCCGAGCACCGTTAATCACACCACCCTCCAACAGTGCCACCCGCAAATCGGGATACCGACAAGTAACGCCTCCCATGAGCAGGCCTTTGGCAAGGACTTCCCCGGCCGCGGCAAAATGCCCCATGTGGTTATGCATGTAATTAGAAATCGAGCTGCGCTCATGAAACCCCATACCGCCAGAGTGCGCCGCAACAGGGAATCCCAATTCAATGCACCTGGCCCAGAAGGGATCGTAATCGTGCTCACTATCTATTGATAAATTGTCAAGCCAGAAAAGTTGATTTTCCAGTTCCGGGTAATCTCTTGCAGCACTGGGTACTGGACGACGGACAAATGATGGAATCATTGCCACTTTCAGACCCAAAGCATGAGCATGCTCAAGTTCACGAATTCCTTCTTCGGGAGTATGCAATGGGATTACCGCAGCCACAGTCATACGATCCTGATATTCAGCATAGGCAGCAGCAGCATATTCATTGTAGGCATGGCAGGCCAGTTGGCGATATTCCTGACTAGGAATACTGTGGAACCCCAAACCAGTAGAGGGATATAAAACAGCAAAGTCCAACCCGAAATCATCCATTCTCGAGTGATAGAGTTTTGGCAGCATCGCCGTACAGCGATCAAACGTGTTTTTAGTCGGCAGCGCCCACCAGGGTGCCCTGACTGAACGAGTATCGCGCCTTTCGTCCCAGTCCATCTGATACCAGCCTGGGCCTTGCCTGCCACCTCGCATATTGGCACGAAAATCAGTAACTGCGTCCTCTCCACCAGCTTCTTTTATGTAATCCATAAGAACCGGCAGATATTCAATAATATGTGAATCACCATCAATTAATGGGTGAGATAAACTCGCCCTGATCTGAGCAGAAGTAGTGGCCATGACAGTACCCTCTAGTGAAAAAAATAAAGCTTGATAGGAAATTAACCACCAATACTCCTTTACGTCAACATCTGACCTGCTAAGGAGGGCCCAAACAATAGGGGCAACACCTCGTTATCTCGAGCTATATGATCTGGTTGCTATACCAATAAGATCAATTTTATATTTTCCAATACCTTCTAAATTCAACTAAAAGAACACTTTTGGATCGAGGAGAAAACGACCGCAAGCGAAATTAAAGCTGCAACTGCCTGATTGTTAACCGTTGCCTTGCTTCCAGGCCTCAGGCCGGGCCATTCATGGTCTGCCTACCTGAAACATCCAGGCCCACACCTAAAGCAGGAGATTATGTTTTAATAAGCCGATGTGGAGGACGAACCCATGAACCCAGCAGATACATTTCATCGTGATGGGGTGGTATTTCAACCGCAGGTACTGGATAGAAAAGCCATGACTATCGCCCGCAAGGCTTATGACTGGTCGCTGGCCAATCCGGGCAAGGGCGCGACCAGGTTGATTCCAGGCACGCCTGGCTCATTTTATGGTGACCTCGCTAACCCCTATTGCTTTGATGCCTACTCCCAGGTGCATACCGAGACTGTCATACCTGGCCTGATTACTGCCCTCTGGAATAAACCCGATATCTGGTTTATGTACGAACAGATATTCAAAAAAACAGGCGGCGACGATGGTCGACCTGCCAGGCGGACACCCTGGCACCAGGATCTACCCTATCTGCCGGTTGAGGGTAATAATCTTGCCGTGGTCTGGATATCCTTTGAGCCACTGAAGAAAAGTGAGTCCCTTGAATTTATCAGAGGCTCGCACCTGGGAACGCTCTTTGATGGATCAAAATTCGACCCCCTTGACGATACCGAACCCCTGTATGGTACAGGTGAGTTACCAAGATTACCC
>JAPKEK010000535.1 GCA_028822125.1 Pseudomonadales bacterium
GCCTGCTAGTATCATTGCGTCCGTGATATCGCTTACGAAGAATTCGTCGAAACATATTATTTCATATTCCAAGGCCAGTTCGGAAGCCACTTTATCCAGTGGATTTACAACGCCCTGGAGTCGGGTTAGTTCCTGATGAATTCGCTTCATGAAACGATAAAAATGGGTTCGAATCTTCTTTCGGCGCGGCAATTGTTCAAAAAACATATCCATAAGAACCGTCTTACCGCAACCAACACCACCCCATAAATAAATTCCATGCACACGGGCCCTGGCTTGGCCCGGCCAGCGTTTATAGAAAGGAATAGGCACAAGTGACGCCAGAAATGTCTCTGTCAACGACTGCAGCCTTTTAATTACCTCCAGCTGGGCCGGGTCCTCTTGCAAATAACCTGAAGCGATCGCACGTCTGTATTGCTTTATCAAACTATCTTGCATGACTATTGCAGACTAGCCCTGAAGTCTGATGTGGGCGGATTTCGCATGGCCAAACAGGCCTTCTCGTTCAGCAAGAATAGCGGCATCTTTTGCCAGGGGCAGCACACCCGATGGCGAGCAATGAATCAGCGAGCTTCTAACTTGAAAATCATAAACACCGAGTACAGAAGTAAACCGGGCCGTACCCCCGGTCGGTAAAACATGGCTGGGACCCGCAGCATAATCACCTACTACCTCAGGACTATACTGGCCAACAAATACAGCACCGGCATTGTCAATTGATGCCAGCAACTGTTCTGGCTGACTTACCGCCAGTTCAAGATGCTCAGGTGCTATTTTATTAACAATGTCAGAGAGTTCAGTCTCAGACTGGGCGTGAATCAGTAAACCCCGATTACGAATAGAGGCCTGAACAATATCCCTCCGTTGAGATTGAGCTATGGCTGCCGATAAGCGGGCATTAATTTCAGTGAGAACCTTCTCGGACTCAGATACAACAATGGCTTGGGCCAATTCATCATGTTCGGCCTGGGCAAGCATATCAGCCACCAGCCAGTCTACATTGGCTGTTTCATCTGCCACAATCAAAACTTCGGAAGGACCGGCAACCATATCGATACCCACCTGCCCAAAAACCTGCTGTTTAGCCGTCGCTACGTAGAGATTACCAGGCCCGCAAATTTTATCGACTTTTGATATAGTGCTGGTTCCGTAGGCCAGCGCCGCTATAGCCTGAGCGCCTCCCATTGTGTAGACCCGCGAAATACCGGTGTAATGAGCCGCGGCCAGCAAAATGGGATCCAGCGTGCCTGTTCGCGATGGTACTGCAAGCGAAATTTCCTTAACCCCTGCTACCATTGCAGGAATGGCTGCCATAACAACGGTTGATGGGTAAGCCGCTTTACCTCCAGGCGCATAGATACCGACTTTCCTGATGGGGCGCACGCGCTGACCCAACTGATTGCCGAACGAGTCCTGGTAGCTCCAGTCTGTATCTGCCAGCTCAGCCTTTTGCCTCAGATGGTATTCCCTTACTCTTTCGATACTTCGTTGCAAAGCCTGGCTGACTTCTCTTTCAAGCTGTGCCGGGGCTGCCCTGATAGCCTCATCAGAAACAACCAGTTCCTTGGCACAATCAACATCGAGACTATCGTATTTCCGAGTGTATCTCAGCAGAGCTTCATCGCCGTGCTTTTCGACATCGCTGATAATGTCGCGAACCTGGGATTGCACCTGGTCAGTATCCTTGCGCGGCAACGCTAAATGAGCGTCCAGGCTAGCCATGAATTCAGAACTGCTACTTTTCAATATTGATATCATGAGCACAGCTCTGCCAATCGCTGAATGATGTCCTGGACATCCCGGTACTTAGTTTTCAATGCGCCTTTATTAACGATTAATCGCGCGGAAACCTCGGTAACCAATTCCTTTTCTTCCAACCCATTTGCTCGCAATGTATCTCCCGTCTCAACGATGTCGACGATTCGATGAGCAAGCCCCATCAACGGGGCCAACTCCATTGCCCCCGACAGTCTGATGATATCGGCTTGCACACCCTTTTGAGCATAAAACCGCTTTGTCACCTCGACAAACTTGGTTGCGACCTTGATTCTGCGAGGTAGCGGCTGCTCCTCAACCAAACCGGCAACCACGATCCTGCATTTCACGATATCAAGATCGATCGGTTCATAAAAACCATCACCACCATATTCCAGCAGGACATCCTTGCCCAGCATGCCAACATCAGCGATACCATGTTGCACATAAGTCGCAACATCCATACCGCGCAACACCAACAACTGAACAAGGCGATCATTGGTTGGGAAAACCAGCTTACGAGACTGACTCAGGTCATATTCAGAGCGAATATCCAGCCGAGCTAACAAGTCGATGAGTTGCTGCAAAGGGCGACCTTTGGTCAAAGCAATTACAATTGGTTTCTTCATGAGTTCAATGCTTACCTAGTAGCTATGTCTGCTGATTTCAGCCCCTAGATTCTTTAGATTTTCCTCTATCTGCTGGTAACCGCGATCAATGTGATAGATCCGATCAACTATTGTTGTGCCCTCTGCAACCAACCCTGCGATCACCAAACTGACTGACGCTCTCAGGTCTGTTGCCATCACCGGCGCGCCAACTAGGCTGGCAACACCATTAACTAGCGCTGTCGTATGATTCCCATCCAAGGAAATATCAGCAGCCATTCTCTTGAGTTCCTGAACGTGCATGAATCGGTTCTCAAATATGG
>JAPKEK010000536.1 GCA_028822125.1 Pseudomonadales bacterium
GTTTCAGGGAACCGTGATGAAACGGCTATTCCCCGGGCTAATGAATTTCTGATAGACCGGGGTAAAGCACGCCAGCACCTGTCTTTTGGTTTTGGTATTCATCGGTGTATGGGAAACCGGCTCGCTGAGATGCAATTAAGAATCCTCTGGCAGGAAATCCATAAGCGCTTCAGGTTTGTTGAAGTAGTGGCTGAGCCAACGCGCACTTACTCAACGTTTGTGAAGGGTTTCAGTAATCTGGCTGTTAAGGTCCATCCCATCTGATAACTGACCTGGCTAACGGTTAACAAACGGCTCGCTTCAAGTCGCCTAAAAGGCGTAGAGTCTTTGATGGTGGGGTGCCGATACTGGTATTGCTGAGCATAAGGGCAGTGGCCCAGGATCCAGGTTACTTGTCTGTTATAGTGAAAAAGCATCGCATAGAAAAGTAGTTGTCTCATTCGGTGCGGGGGGATGCAGGCACCACTATCAATCCTGGGTCTGATATAAATACCCTGTGGTTAAAGTCATCACTTATTAAAATGTGGATGAGATTGATGGTCATCTGGCCGATTGACGCATTTGTTAAAATTAAATAGCGGTAGGAGTAAAAGATGATCAGATTTTTATGTTTATGGGTCCTGCTGACATCGCCTGTAACTTTCGCGGAGCTGACCGAGCTGGAGTCCCGTATCTCCGAGATCGCCAGACAGAAAAAGGACAGTGCCATTGCTCTATTGGAAGAAGTCGTCAATATCAATAGTGGCACCATGAATCATGAAGGGGTTAAGGCAGTAGGGGATGTTTTCCGCAGGGAGTTGGATCGCCTTGGCTTTACGACTCACTGGCACGACATGAGCATGGTTAATCGTAGCGGTCATCTGTTCGCAGAGAATCAAGGTAGTGGCGTGTGCCAACTATTGATTGGTCATTTGGATACGGTGTTCGAGCAGAACAGTGCTTTTCAACAGTTCACCCGGTTGGCAGATAAAGCAACGGGACCGGGAGTGAACGATATGAAAGGCGGTGACGTGGTTATTATCAAGGCGCTGGAAACCCTAGCAGATGCTGGTGTGCTTGACTATAGCAGGTACATTGTGGCGTTTACCGGAGATGAAGAAAAATCAGGCAGTCCCAAATCAGTGAGCCGGGGGCATCTGCTGGAGGCGGCCGAGCAATGTGATCTCGCGCTGGGATTTGAATACGCTAAGGGACTCGATAGCGCCGCAGTCGCGCGCAGGGGTTCCAGTGGCTGGTCAGTTGAGGTATCAGGGAAACGAGCCCATTCGTCCCTTATTTTTCGCGATGGTGTCGGTAGCGGTGCTATCTTTGAAGCCGCCAGGATACTAACGGGTTTCCATGAGCAGGTGAGAGGCGAGCAGTATCTGAGTTTTAATCCAGGGATGATTGCTGGTGGAACAGAAGTAGATCATAAGGCGGTCCTGAATAGTGCTCAGGTGTTTGGAAAAAGTAATGTGATAGCGCAGACCGTTGTTATCCAGGGCGGCTTGAGAACCATTTCAAGAAAGCAGGAACGACGTGCCAGACAAGCCATGAAGACTATTGTTGAAAATGGGTCATTACCCGGAACCTCGGCTGTGATCCATTTTTCTGATGGTTATCCTGCTATGTCACCCAGCCAAGGAAATATGGCGTTATTTAATGTACTTGATGCCGTCAGCCTGGATCTGGGATATGGCGCAATGGCACCTGGGGATCCTGGTCAACGAGGGGCGGCGGATGTTTCCTTCGTGGCAGATTATGTTGATGCCATAGACGGTATCGGTGCCGAAGGAAATGGCGCACATACCTTAACCGAGAGTATTGACCTGGCAACCCTGCCATTGTTGATCGAACGAGCGGCATTGCTGATGTACAGGTTATCGCAGCGTCGTGGAATACGTTAACCGATATCAATCCGAATAGCGTGATCAGGTTATTTTCGAACGCCTCGAGAAATAGCCAGTTAAGTTATCGAATGGCTGGCTAGAGGGCCTCGACTCGTTTCAAGGGATACAGGGATACGCGCCTCGTCGCATAAATCCAATTGCCAGTTAAATTGTGCCATTATGGAATAAAAAGGAGGCCGCATGAAAACATCCTACGAAACATTACAAATCCTGCATGATCAGGGTGTCTGTTTTATTACGATTAGTAATCCACCGGTTAACGTGATGACCCTGCCGCTATATCAGGACTTGGTGAAGGTGACCGAGGCGGTGGAGAATGATGAGAGCATTAAGGCTGTTGTGTTTCAGAGTGCGGATCCGGATTTTTTTATAGCCCATTTTGATGTTGAGATGATTCTGACATTTCCTGCTGAAGGAGAGGCGGTTAAGAGTGAGAGCCTGAGTGCTTTTCACCTGATGTGTGAACGGGTACGCACCATGCCCAAAGCCACGCTGGTGAAGATGGCAGGTAGAGCGGGTGGGGGTGGTAATGAATTTGCCGCCTCCTGTGATATGCGTTTTGGCGTGAGGCATAAGACGGTGATCAATCAAATGGAGGTGCCATTAGGAATTCTACCAGGCGGCTCTGGAACCCAACGGTTACCGCGTTTGGTGGGTACAGGACGAGCCATGGAGATTTGCCTGGGAGGCGATGATATTGATGCGGAGACCTGCGCGAACTGGGGTTACCTTAATCGAATATTTGATTCTGTTGGTGAAATGAGTGATTTTGTGGATCAGTTGGCCTATCGCAT
>JAPKEK010000537.1 GCA_028822125.1 Pseudomonadales bacterium
TATTTCATGTTCTCGGCCCAGCCAGCCAGGCAAACCTGTACCGACTGTCGCTACCCCCGCGTCAGCGAGAATGGCTGGGACATCTGGAATACCACATCATCCGGGCTGCCACCCTGGCTGACGCCCAGCAACAAAGGCCAGGCGCGCATGACTTCCAGATGGAAACGACCGTCGCTGATTCGCGCCTGAAGCAGGCGCTCCCCCTCAGGATCAGCCACCCGCAGTGTGGGCACCGGACCTTCCATGCTCAAACGGCCTTGTAATTCCGGCACCAAGGCTGAGCCATTGTTCCCCCAGGTCACCCGGCCACCACTGTAATCCAGGGTGCCCTGTAGTTGCTGGATAGTATCATCGGCAATTTGCAGCGCCATCAGCACCGCATCGACGCGGCCATCGGCACCGCCCTGGGGGACATGTTCCGCCACCAACGCCACCGGCAGGGACAAGCGCGCCTGCTCAACCTGCCAGTCACCCCAGTCTGCGCCGACCCAGCCAGACAGGTTTGCCTGCTGGCCCTGATCACTGCGCAAGGCCAGTTGCGCGCCAGGCACCAGGCCATGCCAGTCCAGGGTCCAGTCCAGCGAGCCCTGCAGTTGCTTCCAGCGCCAGCGTGCCTGCCCCTGCCACCAACGGCCACGAGGTTCGGACAGAGTGAGCGCAGCGCCGCCCAGCCGCACGGCGGGCACTCGCTCCACCACCACGGCAGCGGGCATGCTGACAATCAAAAAGACCAGCAGACTGGCAATAAAGACCAGTGCCAGCGTCAAAGTACGAGGCATGGCGGTTCTCAGAACGGGATATCGTCGTCAAAATCATCTGCCGGGCCACTGAAGCCGCCCTGATTTTGATTCTGACCGGGGTTCTGGTTCTGATACTGCTGCGGCGCGGCACTGCCGCCACCGTAATTCTCGTTCTGGTTCTGGTAACCACCCTGGTTACCCTGAGGCGCATAGCCGCCACCCTGGCCACCGCCGCCGTCACCACGGCCATCCAGCATCTGCATTTCGTTAGCAACGATCTCAGTGGTATAGTGCTTCTGCCCTTCACGCTCCCATTCTCGAGTGCGCAGTTCGCCTTCCAGATAAATTTTCGAGCCGCGCTTCAAATATTCGCCAGCGATTTCAGCCAGGCGGTTAAAGAACACCACTCGATGCCACTCAGTACGTTCCTTCTGTTCTCCGCTTTCCCGATCACGCCACGATTTTGAAGTAGCTACTGAAACATTGGTCACCGCACCTCCCGAAGGCATAAATCGGGTTTCCGGATCTCTCCCAAGATTTCCTACAATAATCACCTTATTAATACCTTTTGCCATTTTCTTCTCCTTAAAAGGCTTGGCTGCAATTGATCTTTATCACCTTCCTCGCGCAAAATCTGCCAATTTAGAATCATCGAAACTGGAACGATCGACCTTCAGATAAACCGTCCTTTGCTCCGGCATAATAACCACATCTTCAACACCCTGGGTTGATGATAACTGTTCCACAATCTCATTGGCAGACCATCCTGTCGAATCTCCATACTCAAGCACTCTGCTTTCGCTATTTTTTTGCGCTTTTATTTTCAGCATTATTACAAACCAGAAAAGACAAACAAGGCTGTTCACTGCAAGCATAAACGAAAAATCCTGCATGGAAATCAGCATGCCACCGACCATTCCACCGGCGAAAATTCCAGCAAATTGGCAGCTTGAATAAACGCCCATCGCGGTGCCCCTGAACCCTGCCCCGACAGTTTTCGACAACTGTACAGGCAAGGTCGCCTCGAGAAAATTAAAAGCAAGGAAAAATAAACCCAGCGCCAGTAGCATACCAGTAAAACCCTGGTCTAAGGACAACAGGTACAAAGCCAGACCGATCACCAGCACACCCGCTCTTAAAAGTGGCGCTGACCAGTTGCCCCGCCCATAGAGGTAAACAAAAGGCAACATGGTAATGAACGATCCTGACAATATTAGTAAATAATACTGAGCGTGCTGGGAAAGGTTTACGCCTGCTCCAGTGAGTAGCAGTGGAAAGGCCAGAAATCCTGACATCAGCAAATAATGCGTCACAAATATACTGAAATTGAGCGCCCACAGATTTTGATTACGCAAGACGTCACCCAACTGATTCCTTTGCGCGTCTGAATTCAAGTTGAACCGTGTGGTTTCAGTCGCCGGAATAAAGAAAACAACGATACCTATGCCAATCAGGCCGACAATTGCACTGAGAAAAAACAATCCAGAGAGTCCACTGGAAGCATACAACAAAGGACCTATCAGCATTGAAACAGCAAAGGAAATACCAATACAGCCACCGACAATCGCCATAGCTTTCGAGCGATGTTCAAGTCTTGTCAGGTCAGAAACCAGCGCCAACAGGACACCCGCTATAGCGCCCATACCCTGCAATGACCGCCCCAGGATTAACCAATAGATATGATCGGCCAGGGCCGCAACAATACTACCCAGCACAAATATCGAAAGCGCGCCGATGATCACCTTACGTCTACCCACTCGATCCGACAAGAACCCCAGTGGCATCTGCAGAATACTCTGAAAAAACCCATAGATACCCATTGCTAAACCTAAAAGAAATGGGCTCGAACCGGGCATGAACTCAGCAGCGATAACAAATACAGGCAGGATACTGAATAGACCCAGCATGCGAACCAGATATAACAGCCCCACTGCAAAAGC
>JAPKEK010000538.1 GCA_028822125.1 Pseudomonadales bacterium
CAGATTCGTCAGCACAGTGGCGTAATAAATCTTCGTTTCTGGAGTGAAAGCAGAGAAAAATTGATAAATTATGGTTTGTTGGTAAGGATAGAAAACGGCGGCCTGATACTGGCCAGAAGTTTACAGAATGTAACCCTGTGGCAGTTATATGAAGGCTTGGATGTAGTACTTCCGGGGAGGTCGGATGGGTCGGTGCCACCGGCTGGATCACCTCCATGGAAGGAAGCGGTCGATCACAGGGTTGTTGAATTGACAGACGTGAATCGAAAAATTTTAGAGACTGATTTGGCCCAGTTATTTGCAGGAGAGATACACGATGCAACCCAGGGTCAGTAAACGGCTAGTACTTGTAACGGTGGTTTTTCTGCTGAATGCCTGTTCGAAGCCGGATGTTTCAGAGACGGTGATTACGGATGATTTCGGCGTAGGCGATGGAAAACGCTGGCGCGTGGTTAATTATTGGGCTACCTGGTGTGGTCCGTGTATTCTGGAGATAGCTGAACTCAATAAAATAGCACTTGATTATCGTCAACAGCTCGTTGTGTTAGGTGTTAATTTTGATAATCCCCTGACTGAGTCTGAGCGACAGGTCGCCATCGCTAAGATGGATATACACTTCCCCGTTTATACACAGGACCCGGCCAGCGACTTGGGAATTGACAGGCCGTTGGTATTGCCTACTACTTTTATGTTTTCCCCGGATGGGGTCCTGGTGGAAACCCTGGTGGGTCCTCAGACGGTCGAGACTCTATTGGCTGTGATTCGCAGCCAGGACAGGGGCTAGCTAAATTGAAATTTCAGGCTAACTGCAGTTTTTCGGTGAGTCGACTGTTGATTTCATCGAGGGGCCAGTTTTCAGTTTCGCCGGTACTTCGCGGGGTATATTCGATTTCATTTTTGTTCACGCCACGATCGCCTATAACGATTCGATGCGGGATTCCAATGAGTTCCGCATCGGCGAATTTCACCCCAGGTCGCTGATTGTCACGGTCATCGAGAAGGACTTCTATTCCGTCGCCGAGCAGCGCCTGGTAAATTCTGCTGGTGGCGTCTGCTACTGCCACGGATTTGTGGGCGTTAATGGGAATCAATATGACCTGAAAGGGCGCTATTGAAATCGGCCAGATAATGCCGGATTTATCATGATTTTGCTCGATCGCGGCACCCACCAGACGAGAAACGCCCATACCGTAACAACCCATGTGCATGGGTTTCGCTTTGCCGTTTTCATCAAGAACGGTGGCATTCATAGGGACACTGTATTTTTCCCCTAATTGGAAAATGTGACCAACTTCTATACCTCGTTTTAATTGAATGCTGCCGTTTCCGTCTGGACTGGCATCTCCTTGTTCAATATTACGAATATCTGCGATCTCATATTCCGCGCAATCCGATTGCCAGTTAACGTTAGTAAAATGATAGTCATCTTCGTTTGCGCCACAGATAAAATTGCTAATAGCGGCTGCGGAGCGATCAGCGATGACGGGTAATTTAAGATCAACAGGACCTATTGATCCTACAGAGCAACCTATAGCGGCCTGAATCTGATCTTCATCGGCCATTGTCAGCGGCGTTGCGACACCGGCTATTTTTTCGGCTTTGAAAGTGTTTAGGGTATGGTCACCCCGAACAATTAACGCTACCAGGGGTTGATTGTCTCCGATAACGATCAGCGATTTTACTGTTTTTCGTATGTCAGCATTCAGGAATTGAACGATGTTCTGGATGGTTTTCTGGCCGGGGGTCGCTATTTTTTCTTTTATCAAGGGCTTTTCCTCGGGTAACTGTACAGCTACCGCTTCAGCCAGTTCGATATTGGCTGCGTAGTCGCCCTGTGAGCTGAACGCTATCAAGTCTTCACCTGAATCGGCAAGTACATGAAACTCCATTGATGCGGAGCCACCAATACTGCCTGTATCGGCTAATACAGCTCTATACTCTAGCCCGATTCTGTCCAGGATACGGGTGTAGGTATCGTGCATTAATTGGTAGGTTTGCTGCAGAGATTCTGCGTCCACGTGAAACGAGTAGGCGTCTTTCATCACAAATTCCCTGGCTCGCATAACACCGAATCTGGGTCGGGTTTCATCTCTGAATTTTGTATGAATCTGGTAGTAGTTGACAGGTAATTGTTTGTGGCTTTTGAGCTCGTTTCTGGCGATTTCGGTGATCACTTCCTCATGGGTTGGGCCGAAACAGAAATCGCGTTGGTGCCTGTCTTTTAATTTTAACAGCAAGCCTTCGTCATATTGATTCCAGCGTCCTGATTCCTGCCACAGTTCTGCCGGTTGGATGACAGGCATCATTAGCTCCTGGCCACCTGCATGGTTCATCTCCTGCCTGACAATGCCTTCGATTTTTCTCAGTACGCGCAATCCAATCGGCAACCAAGTATAGATTCCTGATGCTAATTTTCGGATAAAGCCGCCCCTGATGAGAAGCTGGTGGCTCGCAATTTCGGCATCTGCAGGCATTTCTTTTTGCGTTGACAGGGTGTATTGGGATACTTTCATAGGAGTGTCTTTCAGTTTTCTATGGGACTGGCTTGTCTTGGGAGATTGTTCGCTTAATATCTCGCGGTTAGTTTATCAGGGTCTTGGCTCAAATGATGACTGTTGGGTGTAAAATTTTTGTATTATCACCGAGATTTTTGCAGCGGGTAGGCAGTCGTC
>JAPKEK010000539.1 GCA_028822125.1 Pseudomonadales bacterium
TAGCAGCAGGCCTTATCCCCTCACCGAAAAGCCTAAGGATTGGGCTGAATTGATGTATGAAGTTGATGAACAATCCTATAGCCTGGCGGACTTTTATGGGTTTCCGGGCAATAGGGGTCTAATTGTTATCCAGGACGATGTTATCTTACTGGAGCGATATGCAAAGGGTCATGGCCCGGATACTCGCTGGGTGTCGTTTTCAGTGACTAAATCTGTTACCTCGATGTTAATTGGAGCAGCGATTAAAGATGGCTTTATCAAAAGTGTGAACGAACCGGTAGTCCATTACCTGCCACGACTGAGGCAGTCACCCTATGCAGAGGCTTCAATCGAGAACGTCTTGCAGATGGCTTCCGGCATTTCCTGGAATGAAGATTATGCCGATCCTGAGTCTGATGTAGCAAGAGCCGGTGGAGCCAATGGGCTTTCTCTGGTGAAGTACCTGAGCAATTTACCCAAAGCAGCTGAGCCAGGGCACGTTTTTAATTACAACACCGGTGAAACCAATCTGGCCGGTGAACTTCTCAGGGCTGCTATTGGTAACAATGCCTCTACTTATCTTGCCCATAAGATCTGGCAGCCCTTTGGTATGGCGGATGATGCTAACTGGCTACTGGGCCATGTCGGTGGTGGTGAAACCGGTGGCTGCTGTATTAGTGCGACATTGCGTGATTATGCCCGGTTAGGCATTTTTGCCCTGACTGATGGCAGGCTTGAGGATGGTACCGAAGTATTACCGGCAGGGTGGATGGCAGAATCCACTAGACCATCCAGGGGTTATGCCGGTTACGGTTATCTTTGGTGGCTTATGGATGATAATAGTTTTGCAGCCCTGGGTATTTTCGAGCAACGGATTTTTGTTGATCGGCAGTCCCGGCTCGTTATTGCCGCTCACAGCAATGCCCCCACTGCTGTGGCCAGCGTCTATGGCAAGCACCTGGAAGCACTAACTCTGGCTATCAGGGAAACGCTGCAATAACAGCCCCGAAGGGGCTAGTGACACACCACGGAACTGCACAAGCATTCAGGACCAGCGATCAAAGCGCATGATATCTGTTGTCGGTTTTCTGGTGACCGGGCCAAATTTGCCCAGTGGATATCCCACCGGGATGAGGCAGAAAGCCCCCATTGAGTCTGGTAGGTTCAGGGTTTTGGCAACGGCAGCACGATTGCCTAGCGCCAGTGTTGTCGGTGCCGCGCCCAGGCCGAGTGATCGCGCAGCCAGTAACAGGTTCTGAATGCCTGGCCAGATTGAGCCGCCACCGCGGGCTATCATGTTATCGTCCACTTTTACGCCAAAATCCATGCAGGCAATGATCAAGGCCGGTAATTCATGCATGTGCTCCATCTGCCAGAGTACCGCCTGCATCATGCGCCGCCGCTTGTCTTCGTCCTGATGAGGCAAAGACCCGGGATTGTCTTTCATGGGGCCGATGTAAGCTTCAACAGCCTGGCGATTCAGCGCGGCGAGTTGCTGCTTGACCTCAGGGTCGCGAACGATGAGCCACCTTCCTCCCTGCATGTTTGAGCCTGAAGGTGCTTGATTTGCCGCATCGATAAGTTTTACCAGCAATTCTTCAGGCACGGGTTTGCTATCGAGTTTGCGCATGGCGCGACAATGATACATAACGTCGAATAAATTCATGTCAGCCATTAATGGCTCCTTTTAGTGATAAACTTTGGGCCATGGTCTCATAGAGTGGGGCGCTTTTCATCGTCTTTTATTGAATAATTGCGGATGCATATCGGATTCTTGGTTAGCCTGATAAGGCAAAACTGAGTCTTAGTTGAAGACAGGGTGAAGACAGGTGAGCGCGCTGTGAGAGGACCCTGGAGAAAATGGCACTGGCATGGCTAACAGCCCTGTTATAAACCAACAGAGCAATAGTGGAGAAGACTATGTCGTATCCGGAAAACCAGCCCCTGGCAGACTGGCTGGCCCAGGAATCAGCAGAAACGGTGCTTGAACCCGAGCTTGCTATCATCGATCCGCACCACCATCTATGGGATATTCGAAGCTTTGATGAAGAGCCTTACGCTAGTTTTCAGGAAAAAGTGTACCTGTGTGAGGAAATAAGTAAAGACATCCAGGCCTGTGGGCACAATATTACGCAGACTGTTTTTGCACAGTGTGGTGCCTTTTATCGGCAGGATGGCCCTGATTTAATGAAGTGTGTGGGAGAAACGGAATTTGTGCAGGGTATTGTGGCCATGAGCCGGTCCGGGCTATATGGTTCGGCTCAGCTTTGTGCTGGGATATTTGGCACGGCGGATTTACGAATCGGAAAAGGCGTACAGTCAGTCCTCGAGGCTCACGTCAGAGCGTCAAGCAATTTTCGCGGAATTCGGAGTGCCTTCCCACGGGATTTGAACCCGCTCTTTATGGAAGGGTATGGAATTCTGGAGAAACTAAAGCTCAGTTTTGATAACTATTCACCGGACCACAGGCGATTGCCTGTGCTAGCTGAACTTGCCGCGGCCTTTCCGGAGGTCCCTGTGATTGTAAACCACCTGGGTGGCAAGATAGATCACCAGGCAGGTTCAGCTGCTTTCGCTGGTTGGCGGCAAAGTATTGATGTGGTTGCTGGTTGTTCGAATGCTTACATGAAGGTAGGCGGTGCCCAGCAACGGGTCGGGTCTTGGGAACCGGTATATCATAAT
>JAPKEK010000540.1 GCA_028822125.1 Pseudomonadales bacterium
AACGATTTTCAGGCAACGCTGAGAGATGTTGAAAATCCTCATGGCAGCGGTGACGTCGCGGAAAAGATAGTCGAAGTATTGCGCACACACCCGTTGACTGGCATTCTCAAGAAATCGTTTTACGATTTGCCCAGGTAGAGATTGTGCATGATTTACCATAAGAAAAGGACGGACCTGCGCGACCAAAATGAGCATGCTAGCGGACCTGGGCAAAGGGAAGCGCTTTATGGATTGCCAGGTGAAGTCAAGTTCTGCTCGAGGTGTGTGATATCTAACCAGCGCCCTAACTCAGCGGTTGAATTCCAGCACACGGCCAGCAGCAAAAAGGAGACTATCCGATTCGATAACATTGACGTATGTGATGCTTGCCGATTGGCTGAGACAAAGCGCACAGAGATAGACTGGTCTCAAAGAGATGCGAAGTTGCGGGCGCTTTGTGAGCGTTATCGAAAGACTGGTGCAGGATACGACTGTCTTGTACCGGGCTCAGGAGGTAAAGATAGTTTCTATGCAGCGCACATGTTGAAGTACAAGTATGGTATGAGTCCGCTGACCGTCACCTGGGCACCACATCTGTACACGCAATGGGGATGGGAGAATTTCCAGGCTTGGATCAACGCGGGTTTCGATAACCACCTGGTGACACCAAATGCCAGAATTCATCGACTGATCACTCGGTTAGCAGTAGAAAACCTGTTTCATCCCTTCCAGCCGTTCATGTTTGGGCAGAAAGCGTTAGCGCCCAAAATGGCCGCACTTTTCAATATTCCCTTAGTGTTTTACGGCGAGAATGAGTCCGAATATGGTAATCCGGTACAAGACACCCAATCATCTGAGCGTGATTGGACTTACTTCACTGGTGATGATCCCTCAAAAATCTACCTTGGCGGTGTGTCGCTCGATGAATTGCAGCGACATTTTGGTGTACAGCCCGTAGATCTTGAGCCCTACTTGCCCATCAATCCACAAACACTCTCAGACAAAGGGGTTGAGGTGCATTACCTTGGCTATTACTTACCGTGGCACCCGCAAGGTGCTTACTATTATGCGGTGGAGAATGGTGGTTTTCAGGCTTCCCCTGAAAGAACTCCTGGCACCTACAGCAAGTACAACAGTATTGATGACAAGATTGATGATTTCCACTACTACACCACTTATATTAAGTTCGGTATTGGCAGGGCTACTTATGATGCTGCACAAGAGATTCGTAACGAAGAGATCACGCGAGAAGAAGGTATTGCGTTGGTAAAAAAATACGATGGAGAATTCCCAGATCGATTTGCGGACGAGATTTTTCAATACTTGAGTGTTCCAGAACGTGAATATCCAGTCGCCAGCCAGCAGTTTGAGCAAGCAATAATGGACCGAGACTATTTCGATGGTCTTGCTGATTCTTTTCGTTCTCCACACCTGTGGATGCGAGAGGGCAAGAACTGGCATCTCCGTCAAACTGTCTGGCATGACGTAGACTGTGCGTAACGTTCGGTTGATTGCGCGGTTGGATGTCAAAGCGCCTAACCTCGTAAAAGGTATTCAGCTAGAAGGGCTACGCAAACTGGGAGATCCGAACGAGTTCGCACTCAGGTATTACCAGGAAGGTATAGACGAGATCTATTATGAGGATATCGTTGCGAGCCTGTACGAGCGCAACAGTCTGCTGGACATTGTCGAGCAGACGACGCGGGATATTTTTGTGCCGGTCACGGTGGGTGGAGGATTACGCAGTGTTGCTGATGTGGCTGCTGTGCTGCGGGCGGGTGCCGATAAGGTTGCGATCAATACAGCGGCAATCAAGAACCCAGAAATCATCAGTGCAGTTGCTCGGCGTTTTGGTAGCCAGTGTATGGTGCTCTCAGTTCAGGCCAAGCAACAGGGCAGTAGCTGGGAAGCCTATTTGGATAATGGGAGAGAACACAGCGGTCTGGATGTGGTCGAGTGGGTGAAAAAGGGTGAAGCACTGGGTGCTGGCGAGATACTCCTGACATCGGTAGACCGGGAAGGTACTGCGAAAGGCTTTGACCTAGAGCTCGTCAAGGCAGTAACAGAGCAAGTTGATATTCCAGTAATTGCCAGTGGCGGTATGGGTAGCCTGGAAGATCTTGGAAGCGTGGTTCAAACGGGGGGAGCGGATGCTGTCGCTATGGCCCATATGCTGCACTATGGTCTGTGCACCATAGTGGATGTCCGGGCGTACTGTATAGCCTCTGGCATCCCTGTTCGGACTGTTCAAACGCTGGGTGGTAGTCAGATCTGATGAGGGCGACAACGGTTGTTGATTATGGAATCGTGAATCTCAGGAATATCTTGCGGGGCCTTGAGCATGTGGGCGCGAAGGTTGAGGTTACCCATGACCCTGAGCGTCTCTTGAAGGCTGAGCGAGTAATCTTGCCGGGTGTCGGTGCGTTTGCGGCGGGTATGGCAGAATTAGGTTCGCGAGACCTGGACCAGGCTTTGATTGAGATCGCTGCGGTGGGCCGTCCTGTGCTCGGCATTTGTCTTGGGATGCAGATGCTTCTTGAGACCAGCACTGAAAATGGTCGACACCAGGGTTTGGGATTGATTCCAGGAGACGTTATACCAATACCAAAAGAAGGTGATAACACTAGTGAAAGACGGCGAAAAGTCCCCCATATTGGCTGGAATGCACTTGATTATCC
>JAPKEK010000541.1 GCA_028822125.1 Pseudomonadales bacterium
CGCACCAGCATGAACACGAAGCCAACTTCGGCAAGGCCGAGACCCAGTGTTTTTGTATAAAAAGGGGGTAAGAAAATGGCCAGTGGCAATGTCATGCCAACTGTGGGGAAGGCAATGGACGAAAACCCTGCTAACCGCCACCAGGAAATCTGCTGCTCTTCTTTTATCGTTGATGAGGACATGTCGTTCAAGACTAACCTGATAAGCCCATGGCTTCCAGAACAGCAGGGTAAAAATTCTAGCCAACAACTGCGTGCTCACGATAGACTGATCCATGTTACGCAGCGCTGGCCCCCGCCAGCTAAATATGGATGACTGAACGTCCATGCCAAAAGGCCTTGAATAAAAGCCCGTAAAAAAAGCCCTTAAAAAAAGGCTCTTAAAAAAGGTACCTAAAATGCGACCCTGTGCTGTTTTTTCCCTTTTGCTGATCATTACCGCATGCTCTGGAGCCGAGAACATTGCCACCACTGCAAACCAGGCAGAAATAAGAGGTCCTAGAATACAACCTGAAACTTCCGGTGGCATGTATGCGCCCGAGCAACATGAACGCTACGACGGTCGTTTCAGAATAAATGGTACGAAAATCTATCAGACCGGAACGCTACATGATGCATCTCCCTGGGATCATATGGACAACGATGCCCATAACCTGCGTGAGGTAACAGGAACCCTGATCATTGATGTCGATGAAATTCAGAACACGGGCACTTTCAGGGCTGACCTGGCCTTGCCGGAAGGCGACTTTGTGGTGGAGCTTGAACGCTTTCACGAATTTTCTACCTGCCAGGATGGCGGGATTGCTGCCTTCCTGTTTGAGCATGGTAATGCTGGCTGCGGGGATTCAAACTGGCCTAAAAGCCTTTTGTATGTTGCCGGCTGGGGATACGGCAAGGCCACCCTGAACGGCCAAATACTGTACCAGGACTATGAAATTCACTTCATGGTAACCCAGGGTATGCGTCATCGAGACTCACTAAAAACAATACTCTCACCAGCTTCCGGAGAGGCTGGTTCAGTCAACCCTGCAGCGCAGCAGCTGGATTTCTATATTCGCAGCCCTGAACGCAATCCTGCTAATCACCCCGGCCGAGCCGTGTTCGATCACTTTTTCGCAATGCATGTAACCTGGCTGTAAACCATCAGCCAAAGCAGAGCTGCTGCTGCAGCGGACCTGCAAGCCCGGCCATGGTTCAATCAAAACTAGCGTGGGGCTCCGTTCACGATTGAGTCAGCGGAATCACTTTTTCCCCAAATTCACTCAACCGATCCATGCCACCAGGACCTGCAAAGAAGAATGCTGGAACCATAATCCGGCCAACACCCAGTTCCGCCATCTGCTCTACCCCCGCTTCAGGGTCCGCCATCTGGATGCCAAACATGGCATTGATCTCAATGCTATTCGGGTCACGCTTGGCTTGTTCTGCTTTCCTGCGCACACGATCAATTAACTCACCTAGACGGCCAATATCACCTTCGCCAGGGAAATAACCATCGGCGATACGCACGGCTCGATCAATCGCAGCAGGTGAATCTCCGCCAACCAGCACCGGAATAGAACCATTAACCGGCCGCGGGCTGCAGGTCGCAGGCTCGAAATCAACGAACTCGCCATGAAATTCAGCATGAGGCCCAGCCCACAGAGCGCGCATCGCCGCTATATATTCATCGTTTCTCGCACCGCGTCGTTCCCAGGGAACGCCCAACGCATCAAATTCTTCTTTCATCCAACCCACACCAAGCCCCAGTTCCACTCGACCGCCTGAAAGGGTATCGAGCGTAGCCAGTTCCTTGGCCAGTACCAGCGGGTTACGCTGGGGCACGATCAGAATACAGGTACCCAGACGCAACTTAGGTGCGACTCCAGCCGCATAAGCCAGCCAGATCAGCGGATCAGGAATGGGCGTCTCCGGTTCCGCCGGGATCTTGCCATCCGGCGTATAAGGATATCTGGAAGCGATAGAATCCGGTAACAAAACGTGTTCGCCTCCCCAGACTGATTCAAATCCTGCTGCTTCAGCGCGCTGGCAGATTTCAAGTGCCGCTGCTCCGTCGATGCCAACACTACTGGCAAAAGCGAGTCCTACTTTCATTAGCTCAACCTTTATTTCCTGTGATAAACCCTATGGTACATGAAATCGTATAATCTGTGAGATTCCGTTTCCTGTATGGACACATCAAGTCACATGCGTTGTTTCCCTTAAGAAGATACTGGGCCACATTGCTCCGGCGCAGGCCATCATGCAGCTCTGCCAAATGCCAGCCAGGGGCGGCGGCAATCTATAACTGAGTTCATCTCTACAGGAAAACAGGCAGACCATCTGCCGGGTGTCCAGATTCATGCCTCTTGAGTCATAGATGACTTCTTATATTCAGGCACAACTGACAGCAGTAATATTGAGATCAAAGCCCGCGCGATATAATCTATTCGCTGGAACGAGCCTGGAACGAGCATATGCATATACCTACGAAATCAACTGAATTCAGTAAAGCGTGGATGGAACAGGCCTTACAAAATCACCTCAAAGGGGCAGAGATTACCGGAATAATCGCTGCGCCGTTCGGTAACCCCGGGCAGACCGCTGATATCGTCACTATCCAAGTCGAGTATAGTCGGGATACCAGACTACCAACCAAATTCATCG
>JAPKEK010000542.1 GCA_028822125.1 Pseudomonadales bacterium
TGGACGCATGAGGTTGTACTCAGGCCGTGGGTCGAGAAATGGTAAATGGTCACACAGGATTAATTTTCATCAACAATGTGTGAGCGGAGATGCAGATGACTGAGGGCGTTACAGTCTCTTGAGCAACTCCCCAGGCTCTATCTCAAACTAATCATACAGAGCACCGATCGTTTCCGTATTCGTGTTGTAATCCGACCCGTTTGAAATCCTGGTCAACGTAGGACGTGATATTGCCGTCGCCTCGCTGACTTCATTAAAAAATGCATTGGACGGATTATGGCTTATCGTGGTCTATTACGCCCCCCGTATATTTGGATTTTAAAGGCGCGAACATATGCATCATCCACTAGACCCTTTGTCGGTTGCTGAAATTGAGGCGGCCGTCTTGCATTTCAGGGCTGGTCATTCCGATCAGCAGGCTTTCTTCTGCTCGATTGAACGATTGGAGCCAGCTAAACACTTGCTACAAAAAGGTGACCAATGCCCACGCAGCGCGAAGCTCATGGGTACTGACTCCCAACCTGATGGTGGCTTTGAAGCAGAAATAGACCTAACCGCAGGTGCGCTTAAATCTGTCAATCGACTGGCTCTAGGCGCCCAGGTTGCTTATGGATATGCTGACCTGGGTCTAGCGATACAACTGACCAAAAGCTGCCAGGCGTGGCTGGACAGGGTTGCCGCAAGGGGCATCGCCACCACCACGAAGGCTGATTTGGAATTGATTCAAGTAGACCCTTGGCCTGCTGGGGGCTACGCCCATCCAGACATCCCTGATGGCCACAGGGCGCTTCGTTGTATCGCTTTCCTTAAAGAAGATGCTACTGACAATGGTTATGCCCGACCGATACACGGCTTGATCGCCCATCTGGATGTGACCGCAGGGAAAGTGGTGCACGTAGAAGATACCGGTGTGATCCCGATGCCGCCTTCCTCTGGTCGATTTGATTCAGTCCATCAGGAGAAAACCAGAACTGACCTAAAATCGCTCGATATCACGCAGCCCGAAGGCGCAAGCTTTACAACTGAAGGCTATCGTGTGAAGTGGCAGGGATATGACTTAAGAGTCTCTATTCACCCTGTTCATGGTCTGGTACTCCACCAGATGAGCCTTCAGGGTAGGCCTGTTTTATATCGTGCGGCCTTGTCAGAAATGATTGTCCCTTATGGCGACGCAGACAATATGCATAGCTGGAAACACGTTCTGGACGCCAGCGAATACAACATGGGCACCCTGGTTAACAGCCTTAAACTGGGATGTGACTGCCTTGGGGAAATTCACTATTTTGATATTCACCAGGTGACCTGGAATGGAAAGGCGAAAACGGTGGAGAATGCCATCTGTATGCATGAGGAGGACTATGGCATTCAGTGGAAACACTATGACTTGGTGTCACAGGTAAGTGAAGTACGGCGTTCCCGTAGATTGGTTATCAGTTCTATTTTCACCATTGGCAACTATGACTACGGCTTTTATTGGTACCTCTACCTGGATGGCACCATTCAAATGGAAATCAAATTGACAGGTATCGTCGGTGTGAGCGCGGTGACACCTGAAACGCATAATGCAGCCCAAGCGCCGCTGATCGCTGATGGTCTTGCTTCACCAGTGCACCAGCACTTATTCTGCTTTCGTCTCGACTGGGAACTCGATGGCGGCAACAATTCTTTGTACGAAAGTGAGATCGACGTTATGCCATTGGGTGAAAATAACCCTAATGGTACCCAGTTCTGTTCTGTTAGCCGGCACCTTACCGATGAACACTCCGCGAAGCGCAATATCGCACCACAAACAAGTCGTCATTGGAAAGTCACCAATCCTCAAAAACTGAATGGCCTGGGCGTGCCGGTTGCCTATAAGTTGCTGCCGGCTGCCTCTCCTTCCCTGTTTGCAAGATCAGAGTCACAGGTGGGCCGACGAGGCGCATTTGGCCTTCACCACCTTTGGGCCACCCCTTACGCAGAGGAAGAGCAAAATGCAGCGGGGCAGCATACGGTGATGCACCACGGAGAAGGTGGTTTACCGGAATTGACCAGGAACAATCGTGATATCAGCCATTGTGATCTGGTGATGTGGCACACGGTTGCCTTAACTCACGTACCCAGGCCAGAAGACTGGCCGGTGATGCCGGTTGAATACACGGGTTTTCACCTAATCCCCGTCGGCTTCTTTGACCGTAATCCAACCCTTGATCTACCGTCCCAGTGCCATGGTACAAAGCAAGAATCTCAAGAATCTGATAGCTGAACGCCAGTATCAATCACAGCGACCCTGAGTATCAGGGGCGATCAGTTCGGGCGAGGGATTCATGTTAACCCCATGACCGGGCTACTTTATGCTGTTAGTGCCGCTACAGGTAAAGAAGCGTCAAGGAATTATCATCATAGGTGGAATCCGGTTATCTTATGTCGAGTTTCTACAGCACATCAGAAGGATATGTTTTATGGGTCGAGTTACCGGGAAAGTTGCTATCGTCACAGGAGGTGCATCAGGAATAGGTCGTAGCTGCGCAGAATTGCTTGCTCAAGAAGGTGCTACCGTCGTGATCACTGATATACAGGAAGCCATGGGCCGTGAGTGTGCCGATGTAATTACCTCAGCAGGCAATCATGCTCAGTTTCTTAGCCACGATGTGACCAGTG
>JAPKEK010000543.1 GCA_028822125.1 Pseudomonadales bacterium
GATCTGGTGTTGGCAAGGCCAGCAAGCTGTTTTCCAGTCTTCTCAGGACTAACTCAAGGTTGTCTCGGTCTAAGGTTAATTTCTTCCTGGAGGTATCGGTTGCCTGGAGCATGTGCAGCACCCCATCAAGGATATGCTGACGTTCCTGTTTGGCCTGCTTCAGTTGGTCTGATTGCTTCTTCAGTTTTGCTCTGGCGATCTCATGAGATACTGTCTTATCCATCAGCTTCCGTTTTGTTTCCTGCAATGCCAGCAGGGTTTGCTGATATTTTTTGATCTGGTTGATGCGAGCTTCTGACATATACTTGTAATATTGTGACATGCGTGAAATAGCGCTGGGATCTTCCTGATTAAGAATCAGCTTAATGGGTCCATCCTGTCCTATGCGCTGGGCTGCCTGGATGTGTTGGGCTACTGTTTTTTCTTCCTGTTTTTTTCTGGTGGTCAGGTTTTCATGTATAGCCATTAGTTCGTTGATCTGCTTTTGACTCAGGATCACAGCTGTTTCCGCTTTCCTGAGTTTATTGACGCTGATAGCCACCTTGTTTTCAAGTTCTGCCAGTCTCTGCTCCTCTATTGATCGTTCCCGGGAGGCCTGTTGATAGATGTGCTCTAGTTCACTGAGTTGCGCATCAAGCAGTTCGAGCCGTTCGACAATTTCTTCCTTTGTTTCCTGTGCCGCCAGATGACAGGTCAGTCCGCTTATCAGCATCAGCATCAGCGACAGCCTCAGCATTAATTTGCAGTAGCCTGCTAACATCGCATTATTAACTCGTTAACTTTTCAGTTGACCCTGAGACCAGGGATCTTCCCGTCATTTCGTCGGGAACAGGCAGATCCATGATGTCCAGTAACGTGGGAGCAACGTCGCAGAGGCGGCCGTTTTCAGCTAGGTGCAGGGTTTTGTGTCCTACGTAAATCAATGGTACCTGTTCTGAGGTATGCGCAGTGTGGGCTTGCCCGGAGTGATAATCGCTCATTTGTTCCACGTTGCCATGATCTGCGGTGATCAGGCAGTGCGCGTTTTTGCTTCTGGTGGCTTCAATTATTCTGCCCAGGCAATCATCGAGACATTCCACTGCCCTGATGGCGGCCGCCATGATACCGGTATGGCCCACCATATCCCCATTAGCAAAATTACAGATGATGAGATCGTATTTATCTGCCTTGATACAGTCTAGTAATCTGTCAGTGACCTCAGGGGCGCTCATCTCGGGTTGGAGATCATAAGTGAGAACCCCAGGAGAGGCGATCAATAACCGGTCCTCTCCGGCATAGGCCATTTCCTGCCCACCCGAAAAGAAAAAAGTTACGTGCGCGTATTTCTCCGTTTCGGCAATCCTCAACTGGTATAAGCCTCGGTTACTAATGTATTCACCCAGGCTGTTGCGTAGCTTATGGGAGTCATAAACGCAGGTAGTATCGAGATCATCTGCATAGCTGGTCAGGGTCATGAAATCAGCCAGTTGCGGTCTGTATATTCGTTCGAACGCGGAGAAATCTTCGTCTACGAAGGCTCGCGTTAATTGTCTGGCTCGGTCTGATCGAAAGTTCAGAAATAGAACCTGATCCTCATTGTCCATGCTGGCAGCAGCACCCTCTACTACTATAGCACTGGGCGATATAAATTCGTCTGTTTCCCCTCGGGCGTAACCAGCCTGCAGCGCTGCCACTGGGGAATCAAACTGCAGTGCTGCCCTGCCTGCGCTAATCAGGTTGTACGCCGATTCGATTCGATCCCATCGGTTGTCACGATCCATTGCAAAAAAACGCCCGCATAATGAAGCGATACGTCCACAGTCAAGTGCTTTCAGGTGTTGTTGCAGTTGGATCAGGGACGCTAGGGCAGATTTCGGAGGTACATCGCGGCCATCCAAGAACGCATGCACCAGGATGTTTTTCACTCCCATGGAATGGGCCAGGTTAATACTTGCCAGGAAATGATCCTCATGGCTGTGAACACCGCCAGGTGACAGTAAACCAAACAGATGTAACGTTTTACCATTGCTGGCAAGCCTTGAAAAAGCGCTGCTTAACACGGGATTGTCGGCAAATGACCCATCCTGAATCGCTTTGTTGATCCGGGTGAAGTCCTGATCTACTATTCTTCCAGCGCCAAGATTCATGTGACCGACTTCCGAATTACCCATCTGGTCTTGCGGAAGACCTACCGCTATGCCAGAGCCTGAAATGAGTGTTCGTGGTGCATCCTGCCATAGCGCATCCCATACTGGGGTCTTCGCCCTTGCGATGGCATTATCCTCAGCATCTTCGCGGTATCCCCAGCCGTCCAGTATGATGAGAAGATGGGTTTCATGATTTTTCATAGGCAAAGCTAAAAGCTTAATTCTGCAGAACCTCTATTCTACCTGTATTCGCAGAATCCATGAAGTTAGAAGGTTTAAGCCAAGGCGATAGAGTGTATACTTGCGTCCTTAAAAATACGTGAGATATCAGGTTTGTTTGAAAAAGTTATAGAATTTGCAACAAATCATCCGTTTCTAGTCGGTACCTTCCTGTTTCTGGTGGGTGCTCTTTTTTTTACGGAAGGTAGAAAAGGCGGTGCCTCCATTGGTACGCAGTTGCTGATTCAATTGATTAATAAAAATAATGCTGTGGTAATTGACCTCAGGGATTCG
>JAPKEK010000544.1 GCA_028822125.1 Pseudomonadales bacterium
GAGGCTGAAAGCCAAATGCTGAACGATAAAAGTGTACCACTTGCTTTGCATTGCCCACATAAAATTCCACATGGTCAAAATCTTTAACACTAAAATGTTCAGTCCCGGTCCATTCATTTGTCATAAATGCCATTAAACTGTTTTCTCCATAATATTGTTTAATTTTTCAATAAAAAAATTATTTTCATCAACTGGAAGTTACAGTAGGCCCGGGTGTTGTTGTTACCAATGGTGTGTTGGGTGCCGCCCATGCACCAAATGAAGGTGCTAGGCCGATTGTCAGCCATCATCTTGGCAGCCTGGTAGACCAGCTCTTCACGCACACCAGTCACATCATAAGTAACGTCGGGCGTCCAGTTGGCTACCTCCTTTCTGATCTCATCCATTCCCCAAACCCGTTGGTGAATGAACTCTTTATCCTCCCAGCCGTTCTGGAAAATATGCCACATCATGCCCCAGGTAATGGCGACATCTGTGCCAGGCCGGATTTTGAGATACAGATCAGCATGGGCTGCTGTGCGCGTGAAGCGTGGATCAATTACGATCAGCGGCGCATTGTTGCGCTCCTTGGCGCGCATCAGGTGAATCAGTGAAACCGGGTGTGCCTCAGCCGGGTTGCCGCCAATTATCAGCATCGCCTGGCTATTGTGAATATCGTTGTACGAATTGGTCATCGCACCGTAGCCCCAGGTGTTCGCTACACCTGCGACCGTGGTTGAATGACAGATTCGTGCCTGGTGGTCGCCGTTGTTCGAACCCCAAAGAGCATAGAACTTACGGAACATGTACGACTGCTCGTTGTTAAACTTAGCAGATCCCAGCCAGTACACAGAGTCCGGTCCGGACTGCTGGCGGATCTGGAGCATCTGATCGCCGATCTCGTTAATCGCCTCGTCCCAGCTCACTCGCACCCATTTTCCGCCGACCAGCTTGGTCGGGTATTTCAGGCGGCGCTCGCCATGGCCATGTTCGCGGACCGAAGCACCTTTTGCGCAATGCGCGCCCAGGTTAAATGGGTGGTCAAAAGCTGGCTCCTGGCCGACCCAGACCCCGTTATTCACTTCGGCGTTGATACCGCAACCTACGGAACAATGGGTACAAACCGTGCGAATCGTCTGGGTGCCGTCGCCCCCAGAGGGAATAGCGGCCTGCGCCTTTCTCATCATTGTTGGCGACAGCGCTGCAGCGGCCGCGGCGCCGCCTAAAGTAATTCCCGAACGCTTAAGGAAGGTCCGCCGGTCTATCGCACTGCCGGTGCTATCCTTTTTCTGCGTCGGTGCTGGCTCAGTCGCAGTTCTAATCAGTTTCATTTGGATTCCTCCGTCATCCCGGGCCTGCCCGGGAAAGGGTGGTTAGGACAATCTGACAGCCTTACAGCTGGGTCGTCTTGTAATAGTCCTTGATATGGCCAGACTCACGGTAACCTGTGCCTGCCGACGCTTCGGCTGGGCCTTTAGTTTCGTGTGCAGCTGAGCCTGTACTGGCAACCAGTGCCGCAGCACCGCCTGCGCTCGCCGCCCCCTTGAGAAATGCGCGCCTAGTGGTGACGCTTTCCTCCTTTGGAAGTTGTTTCTTAATCTTATTCATACTTGTGGTTTCCTTGCTGTGGAAGAGTTATAAGGTTCCAGCAACATCAGGCTAGACTTCCATCGCAAAATACTGTTTTTCAAGCGCGATGAAGGTTTTGCCAAATTCACCGACTACCCGGTAGAAGCCGCTGTCGCGTGCTTTAACCAGATCTTCGAAGAATTCTGTCATCCACGAACCGACGTGCTGCGTAAAGAAGGTCTTTTGCGTTTCGTGGGAATAATCTGTCGGGGCGCCCGCCATCAGGCCCATGACTTCACATAATGCGCCGGCATGGTCTTCGGGCTCATGAGTTTCTTCTGTCGTCTCAAGGCCCAGACGAGTCAGGTCCTGACGTAAATCGGCCAGCGGTTTTTCTTGCAGAAATCCGGTCAGGTAAACCGAGCCATAAGGAAGAAGTTCGCCGCGACCCAGGCCAATGAACAGCGCGTGATATTCATGCGCCAATGCCTGCATATCAGCGTTTGTTATCTCGGTCTGGAGTTGCTGCCATGGCAGTGTGGTATCACCTGCGTCTATCGTGGTGAGAACATTGCGCACCTCTTGGGTGCATGGGGCGGCGAGCAAAGCCCCGAGCAGGGTATAAACGCCTGCGCGTGCTTGCTCTTCCTGAGTAACCTCTGGAAAAAGCGGTGCTGTTGCGTCGCTTGTTGCCAACTCCCCTCCTTTGCATGGCTCATGCATGCGCTAGACCCCGTTTTATAAATTTAACTTTCTCTAGGGGCAACTTATCCAATAATGCGCCTTTCTGGGACTATTAACAACCCTGGCAACTGATCCCGCTCCTTTGACTCAATGTAAATAAAAGCTATGCGCTCTAACTCGTTAATTTTCTTGTTTTTTACCCGCAAAGCTCCCAGATGACTGATGACGGATGACTCCTAGAACATACCCTTGATCCGGCAATCCTCGCACAAACTAAGCCGCCGCAGTCCTTCTCCTGCAAACATACGATGTCCGGCCAGTTTTTCCTCCATCTTGCGAATCATGCTGAGGGTTGTAAAAGGTTTCTTGCAGTCCAGGCATTCAAAAGGGGCTTCTTCGTTAA
>JAPKEK010000545.1 GCA_028822125.1 Pseudomonadales bacterium
CTCGCCTGCAGCACCAACATGAAGATTAACTGCGGCCGTCGACCCGGCAAGCTCAGAGGCACCTCCTCTGCCGACGAGAATTGTATTTAGCCAAAGCAAACAAGGACCCGGAACCCCATGTGCTAAATCCCTGTTTCAGAAAAAAAGCCCAGGAACTGACCCTTCAGGGAAAACCAGGCACTTATCTTTGAAGATAAGCAAGTGCAGGCACGCTATGATCAATCCCTGAACCCTCAAACCAGTTTTTTGTAACCTAAAGAAACAGGAGCAAAAAAATGTCCGAACCAAACTACAGTCGCCGCGACTTTCTTGAATCCATTGGGCATCTGGCCGGGGGCTCTGCGGTTTATCGTGCCGCTCTCGCGCTTGGCCTCACCGGTGCTACTACGGCCTGTGGTTCCTCATCTGCCTCGGATAACAACGCTACTGGCGCTGCTGCCGCTGCTACCCCCAATACCAATGCCCCAGCAAGTGGTCCCTTTGTTTCACCGGTAGACTGGCCACCGGGCGTAGGCACCGGGAAAAGTGTCACTATCCTGGGTGCCGGCATCGCAGGCATGACAACTGCCTATGAAATGAACAGCCTCGGTTATACCTGCACGCTGCTGGAAGCAACGACCAAGGCGGGAGGCCGTTGCCAGACCATACGCGCAGGTGATGTCATTGAGGAAACTGACTCAACCCAGGTCTGTAATTTTGATGCAGACGATAGCCTTTACTTCAACCCGGGACCTGCCCGAATTTCACATCACCATGTCAATCTGCTGCGATACTGTCGCAACTTCAATGTGTCGTTAGAACCGTTCATTAATGACAATAGAGCGGCCCTGCTTCACCAGACCAATGCATTTGACGGCGCGCCCCAAACTGCGAGACAGGTGAAGGCCGACCTGCGCGGTTACATTGCTGCATTATTGACCGATGCCGCCAACAGCGGCGCGCTGGATGCCCAGTTAAGTACCGAGGACAGGGAAAATTTAACTGCCATGCTAAAGGAGTTTGGTGCACTCGATGCAGCTGGAAACTATTCAGGGTCCTCGCGAAATGGTTTCATTGAATCTCCAGATCAAGAGCCCAACCGCCAAACCATCGTGCCTGCCTTATCATTGTCCGCGATTTTGAGTAGTGATTACTGGCGATTTCAAACCACCTTTGCGGAGGAAATTAATCAACAGGCGTCCATGCTTCAACCCGTTGGCGGTATGGATCGAATTGCCGCCGCCTTCGAGCAACGGGTACAGGACCTGATCCACTATTCGTCTATCGTTTCCGCCATTCGAAAGACGGACAATGGCGTTCGAATCGAGTACCTGGATGGTGCCGGAAATTCCAGTTCAATCGAAAGCGACTACTGTGTTTGTACCATCCCCGCGACAGTGTTAGCGAACATTGCAGCTGATTTCTCTGCTGATCATCAACAGGCGATTGATAATTTTGTTTACACCAAGGCGACAAAGATGGCCTTTCAATCCAGGCGGTTCTGGGAACAGGACCATAACATTTACGGTGGCATCAGCTGGACTGACCAAGGTATTACCCAAATCTGGTATCCCAACAACGACTTTGGTTCCCAGCAAGGGATTGTCGTTGGCGCCTATACCTACTCCAACAGTGCAGGGCAACGGTTTGCTGATATGAATCCAACCGCCAGGCTTGAAACTGCCACCACAGAGGGCACTCAGATGCATCAGGAATATGGGGATGAAGTAACTCAGGGCATCAGCGTCTCCTGGCCGAAAATACCCTACCAGAAAGGCGCCTGGGGCGCGTCAGACCCTGGCGTGCTGATCACTGCCGACGGCAACATTTACTTCGCCGGCGAGCATCTGTCCATTCTCCAGGGTTGGCAGGAAGGGGCCATATTATCGGCCTATCATGCTATCAATGGGATTGTCGGCATCGATAACGGTTAGAACCCAGATCGGAGGTGCTACCAAAGTCACGCTCATAGTGAAGATCGATTCTCTATAAAGGTATCAAATCAGCTTATGGTTTCTCCTGGTCTGATGTTTACGGTCGGTTCCATAATAGACAAGCAGAGGTTAAACAAAAAAGCCCAGCAGTAAAACAGCACCCCAGTTTAGGCGTCTGCCCTGGGTGTCTGGTGTGGCCTAAGCAGAAACAGAAAAACTTCCTGCACCGATTCAGGCAACTAATAGCACGCTTATGCAAACAGCTTAATTGCAGGAGGCAAACGAACGGCGCCTTGTCGCTTATTGCTAGTAGCGGCAGGTTCTACCAATGATAAAACTGACCCAGTACCTTGCTGAAAAAGCCTGCGCTCAGAAAAAATCTGGCTTAACACTAGACAGCAATAGATCGACAGCCAGAGCCAGAACCTGACGCTTCGAGCGGCCTAAAAATTGCAGCCTTAGGTGACACCCGGTTATTCTGGGTTAATCAGAAACAACGCGAGAGATAATCTGCACAAGGTCCAACACAGCTTGCCGAAAAGCTTTTTCATCAACCCTTTCGTCGTTGCCATGTATCCTTGAATATTCATTCACATCCACAATAATGGGGCTGAAACCATAACTGGCAATGCCTAGATCTCTCGTAAAATGGCTATCCGTGAATCCCGTACTCACTGATGGCACCACCCGTGAATTTGGGTACAGCCTGCCTGTTTCAC
>JAPKEK010000546.1 GCA_028822125.1 Pseudomonadales bacterium
TTGAAACCGCCTCCGGTCATAGCCTGGGCGCCCAGGCCGTAGCCTTTTCTGAGCACGACGGCGAAAAGAGGTACGGTGAGGCTGGTACTGGTGACAAAAACGCGGCTGGCATGGCGCACCAGGGCAGTCTTTTCTATTTCTGGGCCGACCATGATCCCGGGGCAGTCCACCAGGGAAAGAATCGGAATATCAAAGGCATCACATAACTGCATGAAGCGCGCTGCCTTATCGGCACCATCGCTGTCAATGGCGCCGGACAGGTGTACAGGATCATTAGCGATCAGCCCCATGGGTCGACCTTCGACTCTGATAAAGGCGGTCACCATGCCGATACCGAATTCAGGGCGGAGCTGGAGTACCGAATCAGTGTCAGCAATCAGGCTAATGATATTCTTGATGTCATAGACCCTGAGGCGGTTTTCCGGTACGGAAAATCTTAATCTGCGCTGGTCTGCACATTGCCAGTCTTTCAGTGGTCCCTGAAAGTAGGACAGTAACTGCTTGGCTTTGGCGACAGCTTCCTGCTCGTCTTTTACAGCAATATCGACCACACCGTTGGCGACCTGCACGTCCATCGGGCCAACCTCATCAGGGCTGAAAATACCCAGGCCGCCACCTTCAATCATGGCCGGACCACCGATGCCAATATTGGCATCGGCTGTTGCGATAACGATATCACTGCAACCCAGCAGTACCGCGTTGCCGGCAAAGCATCTTCCTGTGGTGATGCCGATCCTGGGAACAAGTCCGCTTAATCTGGCGTACAACTGGAAGGCGAGGCAGTCCAGGCCCGCTATGCCAGCACCATCGGTATCCCCTGGTCTGCCACCGCCGCCTTCAGCGATCAGGATGATGGGGATCCTGAGCTGTTCTGCCAGCTCAAACATGCGATCTTTTTTGCGATGGTTCTGCAGGCCCTGGGTTCCTGCCAGTACCATATAATCGTAGGACATCACCACGCATTGGGCCTGTTTCTCGGCCACCAGTGCGCCATTAACGCTGCCAATACCACACACCATGCCGTCACCGGGTGTATTCTGCATCAGGTCATCGACGCTACGACGTCTGCGTTGGGCGGCAATGGCAAGCGAACCATATTCGATGAAGGTATCAGGGTCGCAGATATCCTGTATATTTTCACGGACAGTGCGATGATGCGTGTTGCGGCGTTTTGCGACCGCAGTCTCCCTGTTTTCATCCAGGCCATAGCTGTGGCGAGTGTTTGCCTCCTGTAGGTCCGGGCGAATAAAATCAAGATCGATATTGTCGTCGGTGTCAGTCGCCTGGATCGACACTTCTCCTGGTTTGATGGATATAATCAGATGGTCCTCAAATACGGCTTCCTGGAGATTTGCGTGTACTGATAAAACGGTTCCACTGGCCGTTGCGGTGATAACGTGCTCCATTTTCATGGCATCCATAACGACTAGTTCCTGGCCTATGTGGACCTCATCGCCAGGGCTTACCTGGATTTCGATGATGGTCCCCTGGAGTGGTGCTGTGATGGCAAGATGCTGCTCTGCATCAGTTTGGGCAAGGCTGGGCTGTTCTTTTTTGGCTAACTTTTTGCCGTGGGCGAGAACAGCCAGCGGGTCCACTTGATCGATCTTGACACCGGCTGTTTTTTTAGCAAGCTCGACCGGTACATCGGCGGCGCGAGGTATTTCACTGGCGATGGCCTTAAGGTTATTGTCTATGTAGCCAGTGTAGATATCACCCTGCAGGAATATCTCGCTGTTCAGGATGTATTGCAGGAAAGGCTGATTGGTTTCAAAGCCCTCAATATAGAAGGCTTTCAGGGCCCGGCTGGCTTTGTCTACAGCCAGTCCATAATCGCTACTTCTGCTATGCACGATGAGTTTAGCCAGCAAAGAATCGTAGCGGGTTGAAGTCTGGTAGCCGGCGTAGCCAAATCCATCAACCCGTATGCCGGGTCCTGAAGGCGGGGCGTAGGTTTGTAATTCGCCGCCAGAGGGTTTGAAAAAAGCCTTGGTAGCCAGCGTTTCCATGTTGATTCTGCATTGGATGGCGTAACCCTGCACATCTGGAGCCTGGCTGAGACCTAGGGCATTAAGAGTGCTGCCTTTTGCAATGGCGATTTGCAGCTGCACAAGATCAAGTCCGGTAATGGCCTCGGTAACGGTGTGTTCAACCTGCAGGCGGGCGTTGGCTTCAATGAAGTAATATTGGCTGGGGTCGTCGCAACTGACCAGGAATTCGAAAGTGCCCAGACCTCGATAATTTGTTTCACCGGCCATTTTCAGCGCGGCTTGTATCATATCCTGTCGGGTACCTTCTGCCAGCCCCGGGCTGGGCGCGATTTCGATAAGTTTTTGATTCTGGCGCTGTACCGAGCATTCTCGTTCCCATAAGTGTATGACCTGGCCCTGGCCGTCACCGATAACCTGGATTTCAATATGCTTGACCCGGGGAATGAGTGCCTCCACATAAACCGCGTTATTACCAAACGCCATTTTTGCCTCTGACTGGCAGCGCTGGTAATTCTTCTCTAGCTTCTGCGGGTCATCGACACTGCGCATACCTCGGCCACCACCACCATGTACAGCTTTTATTAACAGATCGAATTTTCCGTCCAGGGAATCCATAAAGGCGCTGGCATCTGCCAGCGTTG
>JAPKEK010000547.1 GCA_028822125.1 Pseudomonadales bacterium
CACCTTTAATACCTGAACAAGTGGATAGTACTGCGCTTGCCCAGGCGGCTAGCTGGTCTTTTCAGCGGCCCAGTGCAGAGCAGGTCACCATCAGCTTACTGGTGGTTTACCAGGGCCAGCTGATTCTTGAGCAATATGCGCAAGGCTTTGATCAAACCACTCGAACCCGAACCTGGTCCACCGCTAAAAGCATTGCTGTAACCTTACTGGGTATGTTGGTCGATGAAGGTGAACTAACCCTGGATAGCCCGCTGGCCATCGATTGGCTGCCTGAGATTGACGCCCCCGAGCTAGATCCACGGAACAAAATCAGTCTGCGCCATGTGCTGAATATGTCCAGCGGACTCGACCCAGTAGACAGCCTGGGCCAGGAATATATCACAGGCAGCGGACTGGCCTACTGGGCTGGAGACAGCACAGCGCAAGGCGCGCGTCGACGTGGTCTGGTGCGACAGCCCGGCAGCTACTGGGATTACGAGAATTACGACACGCTGCTCGCTGTCTACGCGTTCAGGAAATTGCTGGGCAGCGATGAAAGCTACTGGTCTTTTCCAAGACAAAGGTTGCTGGACCCACTCGGCATGTCCAGTACCCTGTTAAGTGTCGACCGTTTCGGCGACTTTGTGCTGAGCAGCCAAGTGTATACCAATGCTCGAGATTTAGCGCGATTCGGCCTTCTGTATCTGAATAACGGCGTCTGGTCAGGGCAGCGCCTTATTTCCGAAGCCTGGATTGATTTTATAAGGAGCCCGGCGCCAGCGGCCACGAATCGAGGCGGCCGTTACGGTGCTCATTGGTGGCTCGTACCGAAATCGCGCAACGATGTCCCAAAAGATGCCTATGCAACGTCAGGAAATCGAGGCCAGTACGTGATCGTTGTGCCGTCTAAAGACCTGGTCATTGTCCGCCGTGGACTAGATTACGGAAGACAGGGCTTCGATAAATGGGATCTTTTAAGAGAAGTGCTCAAAGCTTTCCTATAGATGCGCACCGATCTGATGAAGATAGAGAAGGATGAATGCGTAATTGAAGCGGGCAGAGGCCATACCCTGGGAACCAGGAAAGAGCCTGTTTAGAATCGAGCCATTGCTTGAACCGACAATTACCCCAGAACACTCGGATTGAATACCTTGAACCAACTTAAACTCCACCAAGGAATCAAACAAGATTGACAAATCGATTCTAATTCTTACCCTTAACAACACTGCAGACGGATACCTCTCACATACAGCAAAGCAGCGTCATAGGGAAAGTACCTGGAGATCATTACCGCTTCACATCTGCACACGAAAGCTATCACAATGGTGATCGCCAGCAAACAAATAGGATCCTATTCAGCCGTGATAAAAGGGCCATTATTTCTCGTCTCAGCTCTGCTGATGGCACTACTGTTAGTAGCAGCGCAGGCTTCCGACTTTGATGCCTACCCAGAAGACGTTGCCACACTACTGAACGAATACCAGCACGATTCAGATAGCCAGGGTTCTACTATTCCTTCAGTACTGGCACTTCAGGGTCATTTAGATACAGAAACCATCGTCGACTTTAACAGTGGGATTATTGTCGTCACTTCTGCTTCCATAGCGCAACTGGAGAAAGCCATTATTGATGTGCTTCTAACTCAGATTGACCCTTCAGTCATCGATGCCGCTACGGCTCACGATTTTGGTCTGGTCAATGCCGACACCAAACGCCCTTTCTTCTTCAAGCAGATTCTGGATCACACCGGCCAAGCCATAGAGTTTGAATGGCGAGCACGTAGATTTGCGCTCTACTTGATCAAAAACAGTCCGCAAGCCAGGGGTAAACGCAGCGTTACCATTCGCATGATTTCTGATCATAAAGCGATGGCCAGCGATAAATACCAGCGTTATGTGCAGGCGGCGAGCTTTACAAATGATCTATCGCCGGCTCTGGTCATGGCGATTATCGAAACTGAAAGCGCATTTAATCCCATGGCTCGCTCCCGTTCCAACGCCCTGGGCCTCATGCAAATAAAGCCCGATACAGCAGGCCGAGATTACTTCACCTTGATCAAAGGCTATGCTCATACACCAACATCGTCCTATTTATATAATCCAAAAAATAATATCGAAGTCGGCGCAGGCTACCTGCGAATATTAGCCGAGCGCTATCTCGTCGGTATAGCGCATCCCAAAAAACTAGAATACGCCATTATCGCAAGCTACAACGGCGGGTCCGGTAATTTATGGCAGAGCTTGAATTCTCAAGGAAGCAAGAAAAAGGCTATTGCTCGCATTAATAAGATGTCTGTTCAGGAGTTCTACTGGTTCTTAACGCATCGACATCGAAGGCATGAAACCAGAAATTACCTGAAGAGAGTCACTGGCAAAATCGAAAAATACAGGTATTTATGATCAGGCACTAAGCACATGGCGCCAGACAATCCAGGGTTTAGGTCACTCGATCAAGGCTCTGCGCAGGGTTAGGTCCCAGCAAATCAATTTAGAACTAAAGACACACTGGTAATTCGTTCAAGGATGCCACCCAATCTGATCCCTGGAGATTTCCAATGCCCTTAGTAGTTAGAACAGAGTAACTCTTATGATCATTGCTTAAACTGGCAGAATTCCTGGCACAACAAGAATTCACCGCCAGGTCGAACAGCA
>JAPKEK010000548.1 GCA_028822125.1 Pseudomonadales bacterium
GCCAGAGCCATGGGTGCCGGGGATCAGGAACGAGCGGGTCTGCTGGTAACTCACGCGCAGATTCTGGCGGTTTTAATCGGCGTGATGCTGGCTGCGACCGGGTTCATATTTGCAGAACATATTGTGGCTGCATTGGGCGCCGAGGGGTTGGTTTTGCAACTGACTGTCGAATACCTGCAGGTCTACATGATGGGTGTCCCGTTTTTTCTGCTTTCCATTGTCGGTTCGACCCTGTTGCGGGCGACCGGTGCGGCTGCCAGCCCCGGGATCATTATGGCGTTTGGATCTCTCGTCCAGATTATTCTCGGACCAATCCTGATCTTTGGCTGGTTAGGCATTCCGGCGATGGGTATCGCCGGTGCTGCCCTGGCCTATGTTGTTTCACGAGTTGTCAGTGTGATGCTTTATGTGGTTCTTCTGCTGCGCGCGAACTTAATGAGGCTCGAACTGACCGGCATTCTTAACTCATGGCTGTCCATCATGCATGTAGGCGGGCCTGCGATCGCGAGCGGCCTGGTGATGCCGATTTCAATGCTTGTCATTACCCGGCTGCTGGCCAACCACGGTCATGAAGTGGTGGCGGCCTATAACGTTGCTTCCCGTGTAGAAACAATCGCCCATATGATTTTGTGGTCGTGCTCATCATCAGCCGAACCCTTTATCGGCCAGAACTGGGGCGCCAGGCAATACGAACGAGTGAAACGTGCCTTGTTTCTCTGTCACTCGTTCTGTCTCAGTTGGGGCGTCATTACTTTTGTTTTCATGGTCTCGTTTGGTGGCTTCCTCGTCAGTCTGATCGATAACAATCCGCAGGTGGTTGAAACTGCAGAAGTCTTTTTCCTGATCATCCCCTTAAGCATCGGGTTCATGGGGATGATGCAGGTTGCGAATTCGTCATTTAATGCGCGGGGCCTGCCCCGGCCTGCACTTGTTATCTCACTGCTACGCGGAATAGTTATTGGCATTCCCCTCACAGTGGCCGGTGACATGTTATGGGGATACACCGGTATCTTCCTGGCAACGGCAGCGACAAATGTCATCCTGGGAATCATGGCCTGGCATTGGAACAGGCGAAGTGTGGAGGCGCAGGCTGTGAAAGTGGGCGCCTAGAATTTTAAGATCAGCTTTTTAGGGTCGAGAATGCTCTGCCAAATAACTATCGACTTGAGCGGTGTAGACCGGCTACAGTTCTCCAGATTCAAAAAAGCATCCGCAGAAAAACCCGGGAAAGTATGGCTTCCAAAATCAAACTCTACGGCTCACGCATCTCCTACTACACCGGCAAAATGGAAGGCTACCTTCAGTACAAGGAGATACCTCACGACTTTGTGGTCTTGAATCCAAATCTAATCCGCATGCTGAAAGCGAAAACCGGGGCAGCCCAAATGCCTGCAGTGGAACTACCCGATGGCCGCTTCATGACGGACACCACTCCTATGATCGCCTGGTTTGAGAAGGAGTACCCTGAACCAGCGGTTATTCCTCATGACCCGGTGTTGCGCTTTTTTAGTCACCTCCTCGAAGACTACGCGGAAGAATGGCTGTGGCGCCCGGCCATGCATTATCGATGGAGTTATAAATCAGATCGCCTGCACCTGTCGCGCAAGATCGTGGATGAATTGATGGCCGAAGTACGAACACCAGACTTTCTGAAGCGTGCCCTCATTCGTCGTCGACAGTTAGGTGAATATGTTCGTCGAGATGGCGTGGATGCCAATACGTGGGACCACGTGGAAGCCATCTATCTCAAAACACTGGATCGACTTGAGCCCATTTTCAGCAGTCGTCCCTTCATATTAGGCGAACAACCCACCCTCGCCGATTTTGGATTTTTCGCGCCGATGTTCCGCCACTTTTCACAGGATCCTACGGCCTCAGACATTATGCGGCTTCGAGCACCTGGTGTGTTTGCATGGCAGGCAAGGCTTTGGAACGCCACGGCGAGCACAACGCCCAATGGGCAGCTAAGCGAACTACCGGCTGACTTAAACCCGATACTAAAGGATGCAGGGACTGGTTACCTGCCATACCTGAATGCGAACGCCAATGCCTGGCAACAAGGGCTCGAGCGTTTTGATCCAGTGATTCAAGGGGTACAATATCGCAATGTACCCGTATCGCAATATCGCGTGTGGTGCCTGGAGCAACTGCAGGAGCATGCCCGGGCCGTACCAGAGGAACACAAGGCTTCCGTTAAAAATATTCTTGATGCACAAGGTTGTTGGGCGCCACTGTTTGAGTTGAAAACGCCAGGATCTCGATACGATGAAGGCAGTGAAGCACCATTTCGTGGTCGAAAGGTGCACTACCAAAATCGGCGGCGCTGACTCAACATTCAAAACCAAACCCGCTCCCACATTATCCCAGGGTGACGGGCAGGCTCTGGTAGCGGTGCCAGAGGGGGACTCGTTGCAGTTGCAGTTCTTCTTCCTTAACAGCTAACTTCAAATTGGGATTGCGCCTTAGCAGCGTGTTCACCGCTACCCTGGTTTCCAGTCGGGCGAGCCAGGCACCAAGACACAGATGAATGCCATAGCCAAACCCCAGGTGTTTGTTTGGTGATCTTTCAATATCGAATACTTCGGGGTCATTGAAAAACCGAGGATCACGATTAGCTGCGCCAAGTAGCG